>JAVVRI010000031.1:0-21427 GCA_036654795.1 Tannerellaceae bacterium | reverse complement strand
CCGTAAAGGACTGTTTAAACATCAATTATAAATACGATTATAGAGGAAAGATAGCGATTATTACCAAAACGTAAAGTATTGGATGAGCGTAGATTTAAATAGCAACTACAAATTTAGTATAAAGCATCAAGTAACACGTAAATGCCGTTTCTTTCCTCTTCGGTTAGTGGCTTTTCATAAATTAAAACACGTTGCGTTTGCACTTCTAAATTGAACTTACGCAGCAAACAATTAATATAGCTGCACGGCGGTTGGCACGGTTCTCTTATCGTTGATGCTTGATCAGGTTCATAAACTCTTCGCGAGTTTTAGCCTGTTGGAAGAAGCCGGTAAAGTCGGATGTAGTGGTAAGAGAGTTCTGTTTCTCCACACCACGCATCTGCATGCACATGTGCTGGGCTTCTATTACCACCATCACGCCTAGCGGATCGAGCGTTTTTTGGATGCACTCTTTGATCTGCATCGTCATGCGCTCCTGTATCTGGAGGCGGCGGGCAAAGATGTCCACAACGCGAGGTATCTTGCTTAGTCCGGTGATGTATTTTCTTGGTATGTAGGCAATGTGTGCTTTGCCGAAGAAGGGGAGCATGTGATGCTCGCAGAGTGAGAAAAAGTCGATGTCCTTCACAATGACCATCTGCTTGTAGTCCTCTTCCTGAAACATGGCGGAACGAAGCACGGCTTCGGGGTCTTCTCGATAGCCTTTGGTTAGGAATTGCATGGACTTAGCTACTCGCTCTGGCGTTTTCAGCAACCCTTCGCGTGCAGGATCTTCGCCCAGCAGCCCGAGGATACTTTTGTAATGTACGGCCAGCTCTTCGCGGGCGAGTAGTGTCTCCTTGTTTACATCGTTTACATCTTCTGTCATCATCACTTTGTTTTGTTGTCCGCTCAGTTGAGGGGTATCTTTACTTCTTCTTTAACAATATACATTTCCTTAGCAAAGGCGGGAAAGGCGTTTATAAGTAGGCGCATCATCTGATAGGCCTCCTCGTGAGACTGGAAGTCGCCTACGCGCAGTTTCCAGAAAGGCGCGGTGTATGTGACGTAGGTTGGGACATCTGCAAAGAGCTCTTTTATCTGCTTCTCTTTGCGAAAGGCCTCTTCCTTGGAGCTGCGTTGGTTGTTTCCTGAGAACACTTGCGTACGATAACCTTGCACCTTGAGGTAGGTTCCGTCGTCCGTCTTCTCAATATTTTCACCGTGCATGCGGGCACCAACCATATTCTTTATCGCTGAGGGTTGATGGACAGTCACGTCCGCTTTTCCGGAGCCTGTTTCTTGTAGCGCGTCAAAGATGGTCGTTGCCGATTCCTGTGCTGACAGTACGCCGGCTGTAAGGAGTAGGAGGAGTGACAAGGTAATACGGAAGATTCGTCTCATAATTCTTTTATTGATCAATAAGCTTAGCTATTAAAAACGCAAGCCGGGGAGCGGGTGTTTGGCTCCTGCTCCTCGAACCTGCGTGTCTTATTATTCCGTTAATCAGAATGCTTCGATAATCTGCATGAACTTATCAACAGTCAGCGAAGCGCCGCCAATCAGACCACCGTCTACATCAAGATTAGAGAATATTTCTTTTGCGTTACTTCCGTTGCAGCTACCACCGTATATGAGAGAGCAGTTGAATGCTGTTCCCCTACCGTATCTGTCGATTATTAGCTGACGGATGTGTTCGTGTATCTCCTGAATTTGAGCAGCGGAAGCTGTCTTGCCTGTACCAATAGCCCAAACGGGTTCGTAAGCAATGGTCAGTCTGCAGAATTGATCGACAGAAAGATGGAACAGTGAATCTGCGATCTGTGCGCTTATTACTTCAAAGTGCTTGCCTGCTTCTCTTTCAGCTAATACTTCGCCGACGCAGAAGATAGGACTCAGGCCGTAACCCAATGCCATTCTTACTTTCGATTTCAGGATCTCAGCTGTTTCGTGATAGTAAGCACGTCTTTCCGAGTGACCAATGATAACATACTTAGCGCCTGTAGAAGCTATCATATCGGCAGAAACTTCGCCGGTATAAGCTCCGCTTTCTTGGTCTGCACAATTTTCAGCAGCCACAGCAATCTTGTTTGTGTCGATAGCGGCAACGATGCTTGCCAAGTGTGTGAAAGGTACAGCGATCACTACTTTACATTTGAGTTCTTTGTCTTTCAAAGCTTCGTTTAACCCTTTTGCCAATGCTAAACCTTCAGGAAGAGTTGTGTTCATCTTCCAGTTTCCTGCAACAATATTCTTTCTCATAACTACTTAATTAAAATATGTGATACAATATAATTAGAACTCTTTTTTATCCGGCTCCTTCGTTTGAGCCTTTTTTGTCCGGCGTTTGCGCTTTCCATGACGGTTGAGCAAGTAGTCGTACATCCAAACCAGCAGCAAAGGTACGGTAAAACTTAATAGGTTGGTTGTTAGCCGGGCATCTTCTTTATCCTGATGTGCAATGTTTGTGCCGTTCAGGTAGCTGTCCATCACGTCGTTTACGACTTCTTCTGCCGGTATGTTGTTGTAATGCCATTTGGCGAGGACTGTGCCGCTTCGAAGGAGCATCAGGCCGGGATTACTTCTGATCATCGTTTTGAGCAGTACTTCGTCTGCCATCAGGAAGGGATATTCCGCACCGGTATTGTCGCTCCATTGGGCGATGGATTCTAGAGAAGAGCCGGTGATGCAGTAGAAGGGGATGCCTTTATCCAAGGCATAATCGTAGACGCCGTTAATCTGGTCTACCTGTTCGTCGTCGGCAGTTTCTACCTTGGGTATGATCAGAAGCAGGATGCCGTGGGGAGCATTCAATATTTTCTCTGTCACGTCCTCGTTTGCTGCGTTAAAGATATTAAAGAACGCAATGGGTGGTGTGTATCCTTTTTTTACGAGTGCGGTTTTCGACTCCACGAACGTCCATGTACTGTCTTTTGCCGGGCAATCTTCGATGGAGAATTCCTTCTTCACCCCGTTCTTCTCATAGATAAAGGAGTAATGATATTGGTCGGCCTCTTTCCCTTCCGGAATAGTCATCAGTGCCGGGATATTGTTCCCTATCTTGTAGGGGCGAAAGTCAATAATCGGCAGGTGGCTATAGTTGCGGTAGGCAAAGCCGGCGCAAAAGATAAACGAGTAGAGCGCCACAAACCAATATACTTTATAGGTATAGCCTTGCAGTAATCGCTGGTTGTAGATGAAGACGATAACTGCCGCCGCAAGGAGCACAATGTTTTTGTAGAAAGTCTGCCAATTGCTGATAACCAGAACATCGCCAAAGCAACCACAATCCGATACCGGATCGAATAACGCAAGGTAAAGCGTGAGCGGCGTCATAAACGCCATAAAGAGGAGTATCAGGATGGAGGTGTAGCGCCGGTAGACACCGAGCAGCATACAGATGCCTAGCGCAAACTCCGCTGCTGCCAAGTTGAAGGATATCGGCACGGTAAAGGGTTGCAGCTTATCCAAGCCGAAGGAAGAGAAGTATTCGCTAATCTTGATAGCGCCCCCCATCGGATCGACCGCCTTCACTGTGCCGGAGAAGATAAAGACCACTCCGATCAGCAGACGGCAGCACTCTACAAGCACTTTTTGTGTTAGCTCTTTGTACTTCATTGTTTATTCGTCATCAAACTCCAGCTTGATTAGGCCGAAGAGGGCGTAATTTATCATGTCCATATAATTTGCATCCACCCCTTCCGAGACGAGTGTCTGTCCGTTGTGGCTCTCAATCTGCTTGGTGCGGTAGATTTTCATCAGGATCAGATCCGTGTACGAGCTGCTGCGCATGCTGCGCCATGCTTCGCCATAATCATGGTTCTTGGCATACATCAACTCTTTTGTTTCAGTGATGTATCGGTCGTATAACGCCATGACCTCTTTTGCGTTGAGGTCGGTCGTTTCGGCGTATCCTAAGGCTAGTTGGATGAGGCCGATCACACCGTAGTTCACGATAGCAATCAGTTCCGGGCGGATCCCTTCGTCTATCATGCTTACGCCTTTAGTCTCAAGGCTCCGAATCCGGTTTGCCTTGATGAATATTTGGTCGGTAACGGACTGTGGGCGCATGATGCGCCACGAAGCCCCATAGTCGTTCAACTTTTTCTCGAACAGCTCCCGGCATAGGGTAATTACCTTATCGAATTGCTGCTTTGTATCTGCCATAGCCTATTAATTTAGGGCAAAAGTACATAAAACCAACGAGATTATAAAGTTAGTCGATAAAAAAACAGGGCAAGGCAGATTAAAATAGCAGTTCTTGTCCTACGGACACACGAAGCCCTATTTAGTTTCATGCCGATGAAACAAAAGTTTCGTCTCGGTGAAACAAAAGTTTCATCGGCATGAAACAAAAGTTTCACCGGTATATTTTTTACTGAAACTATGGTGCAAAATTTAGACAGCCTTTGCCCTTACGTTCGGCTGGTTGCTTCGGTTTAAACATACTTCGTAAAAAAAAGTATAAATTCCTTTGGTGGTTTTTCCCTCTTGATGTGTTTACTATATAACAAGCATGAAATATGGAAGAACAAATAAAGAAATACTTTCAAGGAGCACTTGATAAAGCAGAACAAGCAGCGTTGCTAAAGCAGGTTGAGGCGGATGATGAATGGCAAAAAGTATTCATCGACTACAAAAACAGCTATGCTTTGCTGGCACTCGCTGACACAATGAATGATCCGGAGGCAAACAAACGAGGATATGCCCGCTTTGTTCGCAACCTTCGGCAGCGGAAGGCCTATCGTATCTTATGGCATGCAGCAAGTTACGCCGCAGCGGTTTTGTTGCTTGTGCTGTCTACTTACCAATTTGCCCGTTACCAGTCAACACAAGAGTTGGCTAGTCTGACCAATACATTCCACGTCCCTGCCGGCCAGCACGTCAAACTCACATTGCAAGATGGAACCGATGTCTGGCTGAATGCCAAAAGCACCTTGACCTATCCCGTCCTTTTCTCCGGAAAGGAGCGACGGGTACGTGTTGAAGGAGAAGCCTTCTTCGATGTTGCCAAGAATAAAGAGAAACCATTTATCGTCTCTTCCCAAGGGGTAGACATGAAGGTGCTAGGCACCAAGTTCAACGTATATAGTTACTTGGAGGAAGACTACCTTCAGACCAGTTTGATAGAAGGCCGCTTGCAAGTCTACTTTCGGCATGCAGAGTCATCCGGTGTTGTTTTGTCTGCCAACGAGCAGGTTATGATAAAGGGTGGCAGTATGAAGGTGACACCGATACTGAGCAATCAGCCTTTCCTTTGGAAAGAGGGTATCTACAGTTTCGAAAACGAATTGCTGATCAATATACTGAAAAAGCTAGAGCTTTATTATGACGTGAAGTTTGTCGTGAAAGACCCTTCGATCTATCAATGGGAGTACACCGGTAAGTTCCGCCAGCGAGACGGCATTGACGAGATCCTGCACATGATCGGCAAGATCCACAAATTTAAGTTAGCAAAAGATGAAGAAAACAACGTCTATACATTAAGTAATTAACGCGTATTAAACCTAAAAAACAGAATGCCTATGACATAAACGTTTCGTATAAAAACGACGACGGCAGATGCTCGAACATCCGCCGTCTGAAAGGATAAGTAAACACCAAGTATTGGATTTTTAGTATTCACTTAACATTTAGCAAAGATATGAAAATAAAAACTTTGTTGCGACTCTTTATTGTACAAGATAACCACTTTAAAGATTATTTTAGAATCATGAAACTATCATTCATTATGCTCTTTGTATGCGCCCTCCAGCTCATGGCAACGAATACAAAAGCACAAAATGCAGTCATAAAACTTGACGCGGAAGCATTATCTGTCGGGCAGCTTATTTCTGAAATAGAAAAACAAACGGATTATCTAGTTGTGTTCAGAAATCAGGAGGTTAACACAGAACGTTTGATTCACATTTCTAATAAGTCAGGAAAAGTCACTTCTTTTTTGAATATTGCATTTGAAAACACTGATATCAATTACGAGTTCGATAAGGATTATATATTGCTATCAAAAAAAGAAAACACAAATAAATTTGGTGTCGCTCAGCAATCTGATAAAAAGGTTACTGGTGTTGTAACTGATAATTTGGGTGAGCCGATTATCGGAGCGAATGTTTCCATTAAAGGAACTACAATAGGTACCATTACTGATATGGATGGGCGGTTTAGCCTAGATGTATTGAGTAATTCTATCTTGCTCATTTCCTATATTGGCTACACACCACAAGAAGTAAAATTAGGAAATCAGTCTGTCTTGAAGATTGCTCTTAAAGAGGATTCTCTAGCTTTGGAAGAAGTTGTAGTCGTAGGTTTTGGTACACAAAAGAAAGTGAATTTGACCGGATCAATTGGAACGATAAAGACGGAAGAAGTATTGAAATCGCGCCCAGTAACTAATGTACAGGAACTGTTGGCAGGAAGTGTTCCTGGTCTGGTTGTCAGTAAAGGTAGTGGTGCGGTAGGTTCAGCTGCAAATATCAGTATTCGTGGAACTTCAACAATCGGGAACAGTTCTGGCGTGTTGATTCTTATTGACGGAATACCTGGAAATATGCATACATTAAATCCAAATGACGTAGAAAGTATATCAGTATTAAAAGATGCAGCATCCGCTTCTATCTACGGTTCACGCGCCGCTAATGGTGTCATATTGATCACCACAAAAACAGCAAAGGCTTCTGATCGTCCTATTGTGGAATTTTCTACTAATATAGGTATGCAAAGTCCGCAGTTTAAACTTGATTTTGTTGGATCTGAAGATTATATGCGTTTATATGATGAAGCGATGATTAATGATGGCAAGGATGCTTTCTTTGGAACACAAGGTCTTCAGGATTTAAAAGCCGGGAAATATGCCGACAACCAATGGTACAAAGAAATATACAAAAAAAACACAGTGATTAATAACACTCATATCGCATTGTCGGGTAAAGAAAAGTCAATCACTTATCGGGTCTCTGTTTCTAACGATTACCAAGACGGAACATTACCTAACAATAAATATAATCGCCTTATATTTAAACCAGATCTGAGTTTTCAGATACTGAAAAATTTGCAGGCGCGTATAAATGTACAATATACACAGACAAATATAAAAACGCCTAATGGAGGGGTTGAATTATGGCAGTCTCAAACCAGTCGTATCTCTCCTATCACTTTTATCAAAGAGCAAAATGGATTATATGGAGTTGGCTCTTCCATGGCTGGTAACCCTATTGCAGGGGTTAATGAAGGAGGATATCAAAAGGAACGACATAAAGAGATGTTAGCTATCTTTGACGTTACCTATTCTCCATTAAAAGATTGGAATATTCGAGGGAATGTATCTTCATCAACACACGATATGACCTCGAAAAAAAGGGTGAGTACATATTCCCTCTATGATGCAGATGGGAATATGGCTAAAACTGAAAATTTGGTTTCATCTCTGAAGGATCAGAATACATATAGTTACAGAACACAACTACAATTTACTTCCGATTATGCTTTTCAATTAGCGAAAAAACATAACATTAAAGTTCTAGCAGGATATTCTCAAGAATATTATAAGATGGACGGATTTTGGGCTTCGCGAGATAATATGCCTTTTGATAATATTGATGTGTTAGGAACAGGTAGTAGTAATAAACAAAATGGTAGTAATAATACGGATGATAATAACAAAGAGTATGCTCAAGATGTAGCTATTCAGTCATGGTTTGGACGTGTCAATTATGATTATAACGGTAAATATTTATTTGAAGCTAATATAAGAGCTGATGGATCTTCCCGTTTTGCAAAAGGGCATAGATGGGGCATTTTCCCTTCTTTTTCAGCTGGTTGGAATATCCAACGGGAAAATTTCATGGATGCTGTTACTTGGCTATCAGAGTTAAAACTAAGAGCCTCATGGGGCGAACTTGGAGATGCCGAAAAAGTAGGTTATTACCCAACGGCACAAGTATTGGCCTATGATCCTAAAATCTATGCCTTCAATAATAATCTGGTGGGAGGTGCCTATAATAACGTAGCAATTAACCAAAATATTACCTGGGAGGTTTCACAATTGACCAATATTGGTATCGACTTTGGAATATTAAACCAGAAGATTAAATTATCGATTGATTATTTCAATAATATGAGGACTGATATTTTATATACTCCTCCTGTTCCAACTGAATTTGGTTTGACTGCTCCTTTGTCTAATTTGCTAAAAATGAAAAATCAAGGAATGGAATTATTGACATCATACAATGATGGTAAGGGGGATTTCTCATGGGGAATTGATGTAAATGCCAGTTTTTCTAAAAACCAAGTGCTTGAAATGGGTGAATCTGATAAATGGATCGAAGGTAATAACGTTACTTATCTAAACAATCAGTATCAATTACCTTATGGATATGAATCAGAAGGTCTATTTCAGAACGTAGATGAGATAAAAGAACACGCTAAACAAGGGAATGTACTCCCTGGTAACATTAAATTTAAGGATCAAAATAAGGATAACATTATTGATGGTAAAGACCGTGTGATCCTTAACGAAAAAATACCAATTAATTATGGAGTAAACTTTCATCTGGGATATAAGAACATTGATTTCTCTATGAATATGTATGGAAAGTTAAATACAAAAAGGTATATTAGTGGATACGAAGGATGGGCATTTTATTTGTCTCAAAATGCACGTCCTATGCACATGGATGCTTGGAGTGAAACAAATCATGGGGCGTCTTATCCTCGATTGACTTTAACAAACACATCTAATGATACTCAATACAATGATTACTGGTTGCGTAAAGCTGATTATTTGAAAATTCAAAATATTCAAATAGGTTATAGTATACCTAAAACGATGCTGGAAAAAATCAATATCAAATATCTGAGAGTTTATCTATCCGGGCAAAACTTAGCAACAATATCCGGGTATGATGGCTTTGATCCAGAAGGTGGTTGGTATCCATTATCAAGAACTTTTTCTTTGGGTTTAAATCTTCAATTTTAATATATTATGAAACAATATAGCCTTTATATTTTACTTATAACTGCTCTTGTTCTGAGTAGCTGTTCCGACTTTTTAGACAGAGATCCACTCTCACAAGGTTCGGAAAATACATTTTGGAAAACGGAAGCTGATGCCGAAAAAGGCGTGAATGCTTTATATCCTTTACTGCCAGGAGAACGTGATTTCTGGAGAGATTGCGAAAGTGATAATTCATTAATGACAAATGCTTGGGGCGAAAACGGATTAGGATACATCTGCCAAGGCATTCATAATGCAGCAACCGGTTATTTGAAAGAGGAATGGAAGTATGATGATATATACAGAATACTTTATTATCTTGACAAATTAAATAGTATGAGTATTGATCAAGTAAAAAAACAACGTTTTGAAGGTGAAGCGCGTTTTGTCTTGGCTTTGAAATATTATAGAATGACACGACATTTTGGTGATATTCCTTTAATAAAGGAAAAACCGATTAGCTTGGATGACGCGGCATTACCTAGATCGTCAAAACAAGACGTGCTTAATTATGTGCTAGAAAATGTGAATAAGGCAATAGACTATTTGCCGGAAACATATAGTGGAAATAATATCGGACGTATTACTAAAGGAGCAGCATTGACGCTGAAAGCTGATATATACTTAGATATGGCTAGCTATAAGAAATTTCATGTAGGACAAGACGCACAAGAACTATGGAAAGAGGCTGCCGATGCTGCGCAAAAGGTAATTGACTTGAATCTATACGATTTGGAAGATGACTTTGCCTACATATTTAAATCAGAAGCTAATAATAATAATAAAGAAGTGATCTTGGCCAAACAGTATAAAGAAGATGAGATAACGCATATGTTACCTATCCTTTGTTCCCCTGCAGGAACAGGTGTTACAGGACAAGGATGGGCTAGTTTTTGCCCTACCCGCCAACTTGTAGATTCTTATGAAATGACTGATGGTTTATCGATTCATGATTCTCCGTTATATGATATGAGTAATCCATGGGAAAATAGAGATAGTCGTTTGAAAATAACATTTTTCTTACCAGGATATGAATGCTTGCGTCCAAACGGAAAACTAGAACCTTATATGCCTCATCCCTCTTATAACAAACCTGAACGAATTAATAATGAGGGTGGTGGTATTACGGGATTTATGTATCTTAAATATAACGATCTACAGTTGACAAAACCTGATGCTTCATGGACAAACTTTAGTCTATATCGATATGCTGAAGTCTTGCTTATTCAAGCTGAGGCTCTTAATGAATACAATCCAGGAAATACCAAGATTGCAGAAAATGTAAATAAGGTACGGAAACGTGCAAATTTACCGGGTATAGAACAACAAATGAGTAATCAAGAGAAAATAAGAGAGATTATCCGTTCGGAAAGACAGCACGAATTTGTTGGAGAACACAAACGTTATTTCGATATTCTTCGATGGAAAATAGCTGAGAAGGTCTTGAATGAACCTGGCTACGGTATCAATAAAGATGAAAAAACAGCCATTGGAGATTATACTCAGGAGAAATTTTTAGGACAAAATCGAACATTTGATCCTGCTAAGCATTATTTATGGCCAATTCCACAGAATGCAAGAGATAGTAATCCTAATTTAACGCAAAATCCAAACTGGTAACAAATTATTAGATAAAGAGCCGGTACATGCATAAGAATAACCTGTATCGGTTCTTTTGTCTTTTATTTAATTAAAACAAATTCGTACATGAATAAGATAAAAATAATTATTATCATAAGTTTCTTTTCAGCTTGTCTTTCTGCACAGGAATGGAAGCCTAGTCATTGGCCTGTGTTAAAACAATATGATCAAGAACATTTATATCAGATAGCCTTGCCTTTAGGTGGTATCGGTACAGGAACCGTATCACTAGGTGGACGCGGAGAGCTGAGGGATTGGGAAATTATGAATGTTCCTGCCAAAAAATATAGTACAGTAACAACTGGGAATAACGCTCCATTCTTTGCAATCTATGCTAAACCTCAAAATGGTGCTATTACTACGAATTTACTAGCTGGGGCACTTTATTCACAGGAATATATGCATTATGAAGGTCGTCCTGTCAATCATCATGGCATGCCACGTTTTGCCAATGCCTCATTTGATGCGGCTTATCCATTTGGACAGGTACATCTTTCAGATAAAGAGTTACCTATGAAAGTCACTATAAAAGGTTTTAATCCTTTAATTCCTGGAGAGGCTGATGCAAGTGGATTGCCAATAGCTGTTCTTTCGTACGAAGTAACTAATCTGACTGAACAACCATTGGAAGTAGCTGTCTGTGGTTCATTACGAAATTTTATTGGTAAGGATGGTAGCAAGTTTCGTACGGACTGGAAAGGTGATTATATACCTATCGGTGTAAAGGATAACAAGAATGAATATAGGGAAGTTAACGGACTAAAAGGGATATATCTTTACTCTGATGGTGTCGAAAAAGATGATCCTGCCTACGGAACGATAGCTCTCACTACACAAACAGTAGGTCAAGTAAGTTATAGGACTACTTCCAAAGCGGATAATTGGAATAATGCTATACTGAACTTTTGGGATGATTTTAGTACAGACGGGCTTTTAAAGGAACGTAGCAAAGCGGAAGATGAAGATCCGATGGCATCATTGGCTGTGAAGAAAACTATTGCTCCGCATAGCATTGAAAATTTCACTTTCTTTATTACTTGGAATTTTCCGAATCGTAAAGCATGGTCTGAATCAGTTGTTGGTAATTATTACAGTGCACAATATCCAGATGCTTGGAAATCAGCAGTGGCTATTATTCCGCAAATACCTGAATTAGAAAATAAAACACTTTTGTTTGTAAATGCTTTTTTGACTAGTTCTTATCCCAAAGAAGTGAAAGAAGCAGCTCTTTTTAATTTAGCAACACTACGTTCACAAACTGTTTTTCGTTTGCCTGACGGACATCTCATGGGGTGGGAAGGAGTTATGGACCGTTTTGGTTCGTGCGCTGGTTCCTGTACTCATGTCTGGAACTATGAAGTAGCTACTCCATTTCTGTTTGGTGAATTAGCCAAAACAATGCGTGATGTGGAGTTTAATTATGCAACAAAAGAAAACGGATTGATGAATTTCAGAGCTTCTCTTCCTCTTTCCGAAGCTAGTACAGGAAATAGTGCTGCTGCAGATGGACAGATGGGCTGTATTATGAAGATGTATCGAGAATGGCAATTATCTGGTGATGAAGATTTCCTGAAAACTAATTGGCAACAAATTAAAAAGGTTCTTGCTTATGCTTGGACGGAAAAAGGATGGGATGGTAATCAGGATGGTGTTATGGAGGGCTCGCAACACAACACTATGGATGTAAATTATTTTGGACCAAATCCACAAATGGGCTTCTGGTATATGGGTGCTCTTAAAGCTGCTGAAAAAATGGCAATAGCCATGAAGGATAAATCTTTTGCAAGTAAATGCAATGATTTATTTGTCCGAGGTAGTCTATGGATGGATACTAATTTGTTCAATGGTGAATATTATGAACAGAAAATAACTGATCCAGAATCATTCGCTTTTTTAAATATGAAAGATCCGAATGTGAAAACACCTGATTTTCAGTTAGGCCAGGGATGTTTGGTAGATCAATTAGTAGGGCAATACATGGCTCATATCTGTGGACTAGGCTATTTAGGAAATAAAAATCATATTCAGACCACAATGAAAAATATTATGAAATACAATTATGTAGCCGATTTTAGCCGTCATTTTAATAATATGCGTTCCTATGTTATGGATAACGAAGCTGGTTTATTAATGGCCTCTTGGCCAAAAGGAAGATTGGAAGTACCATTTCCTTACTTTGCTGAAGTAATGACTGGTTTCGAATATTGTGCTGCTGTAGAAATGATGTACGAGGGGATGAGTAATGATGCTCTGACATGTATTCGTGCTATTCGAGATCGGCATGATGGAGCTAAACGTAACCCTTTTACAGAATCAGAATGTGGACATCATTATGCTCGTTCAATGGCAAGTTGGGCAGCAGTCATTGCTATGAGTGAATTCCAGTATTCGGGTGTGGATCATTATATGCATATAACTGCTACTCCCGGATCTTATTTCTGGAGTAATGGATATGCATGGGGACGCTGTACGGTTTCAAATTCTAATATTATAATTGAAGTGATTAAAGGATCTTTAAAACTTAAAAAGTTATATGTAGGAAATAAAAAAGAAATTAGTCTTAATAGCTTCAATTTAAAAGAAGGTAATAAACAATCAATAAAGTTATAAGTCTATGAATAAGCTATTAATTATCCGCCTACTGCTTTTTTGTTTACTTTGCACGGCCTGTAATCGGAATGTTGTAACAACTCCTATTCAGCAGGTAACGATTCGAGCCGATTGGGAAAAAGTATTGCAAGATAAATTGCCTTTATTAGGACATCGTAATTGGATAGTTGTAACGGATATGGCCTATCCATTACAAGCGAAAGAGGGTATTTTAACGTTATATGCAGAAGCATCTTGCACAGATGTCCTTGCTGTTATTAAAAAAATGATAGATAACGCCCCTCATATCTATGCACATGTTTACCAAGATAAAGAATTATCATTTCTGAATGAAAAGCTTTGTCCGGGAATAGACTCTTTCCGAATAAACATTAATAAAATTATATCTGATCATATTACAGTGGTAGAGCATGAAAGGTTAATTGCTAGATTAGATAGTATAAGTAATCAATTTCAAGTAATATTAATAAAAACAAACCAGACACTACCTTATACCTCCGTTTTTTTTGAATTGGACTGCAAATATTGGAATGATATAAAGCAAAAAGAATTGGACAAACTGTCAGAATAATGTTACTTGCAACTAATACAAAGGGGCATCTTCAATATTGAAGAATGCCCTTTTAATATTTAAAGTAGTGTCTACTAAATAATAAGTAATCATTTGTAATATAAAGTTTTCTGCCCTCTTTGTATTCCTTGAAAGACGCTTGAAGTTCTATGTAGAGATAAATGAAAGGTTTATGATGAGAATCAGAGATGTATTAACTCTCGTTCGAATTCACTGTGGATAGCTCGAACGAGAATTGTTCAGTATACACTATTTGTTTTACTTAACAAATGTTTCTTGTATCTAAAAATTAAAGAATAATACATATCCTATACTCTGAATTGATTATCTTCGACATTTCTAAGAGTTGATAATAGTTCGTTGTGTGGAACAAAATCAATAAAACAAATATGAAAAACACTCTTTATTTCTTATTCTTAGTTTTGTTTCTTGCTTGCGATAAGACTCCAAAGCAAGAGAAGTTAGCCTTGTGGTATAACCAGCCAGCTGAAGATTGGAATCAAGCCCTACCTATTGGTAATGGACATGCTGGAGCTATGATTTTTGGCGGGGTAGAAGCCGAGCAGTTGCAATTGAACGAAAACACCTTGTATAGTGGCGAGCCCTCTGTTGTCTTTAAAGATGTTAAGGTAACTCCTGAATTATTCGACAAGGTTAATAGCCTTATGAACAAACATAAATATAAAGAAGCAAGCGACCTTGTGTGTAAAAATTGGTTAGGGAGGCTTCATCAATATTATCAACCTTTTGCCGATTTGCATCTCAAAAATAATACAACAGGCGAAGTGTCAAGTTACAACCGTTCGTTAAATATATCTGATGCTATAGCTAGAATAACATATACTCAAGGGGGAGCTCAATATGAACGTGAAGTTTTTGCGTCTAACCCGGAGAACGTAATCGTGCTACATCTTAGTAGTAGTAAAAGAGATGGAATTGATATTTCTCTCGACTTTTCGTCTTTGCATCCGACAGCTTTGCAGAAAAAAGGTGTCGATCGACTTATCTTGCAAGGGAAAGCGCCTGGTTACGTGGAAAGACGTACTTTTAAGCAAATAGAGCAGTGGGGAGATCAATATAAACATCCTGAACTGTATGACAAGAATGGACAGCGTAAATTCAACAAACGAATCTTGTATGGAGATGAAATAGAGAATAAAGGAATGCTTTTTGAAGCTCAATTGATGCCTGTGCTTCCGGAGGGAGGAACCTGCGAAATAACAGACCAAGGCATACGGATTAAAGATACAGATGAAGTCTATTTCATACTTAGTTTGGCAACAAGTTATAATGGATACGACAAAAGTCCAAGTACAGAAGGAGTCGATCCTTCTGCAAAGGCAGCTAGTCAAATACAGAACGCTATGGCGTTCGATTACAAAACATTGAAGAAAAGACATACAACTGATTTTAATCAACTGTTTAACCGTGTGCACTTTCAATTATCCTCTACTCCAGAGCAAAAGGCTAAGCCTACCGACCAACGTTTACTTGAGTTTACCCATCAAGCTGATCCTGAGCTGGCGGCGTTGTTATTTCAATATGGTCGTTACCTTATGATAAGTGGATCGCGTCCCGGAGGTCAAGCTCTTAACTTACAGGGCATGTGGAATAAAGATACTATTCCTGCATGGAACTGTGGCTACACCATTAATATTAATACAGAAATGAATTATTGGCCTGCCGAACTGACTAATCTTTCAGAATGTCATGAACCTTTGTTTCAGCTAATTCGTGAACTGGCTCAAACCGGATCGATAACAGCTCGAAATATGTATAATCGTCGAGGATGGGTAGCACATCATAATACGTCTATTTGGCGCGAGTCGCTTCCGAATGATAATGTACCTACTGCTTCTTTCTGGCCTATGGTGCAAGGTTGGTTATGTAGTCATCTATGGGAGCATTACCTATTTACACAGGATAAAGAATTTCTAAAAAAGGAGGCTTATCCACTCATGAAAGGGGCTGCCGAATTTTATGCTGATTGGTTAGTGGAGGATGGTAATGGACATCTAGTTACTCCTGTTGGTACTTCGCCTGAAAACACTTTTATTGCTGAGAATGGAGAAGAAGGGGGGATGAGTATGGGGCCAACGATGGATATGGCCATTGTAAGAGAATCATTTACACGAACCATAGCAGCCTCTGAATTATTGAATTTGGATGAGTCCTTGCGTACGGAGTTAAAAGAAAAGCTTGAGCGTTTATTACCTTATCAGATAGGCTCCAAAGGTCAGTTGCAAGAATGGATGTATGATTTTAAAGAGAAAGAACCCAAACATCGTCATTTCTCTCATTTATATGGTTTTCATCCTGGTGATCAAATTACGCCTGATCATACTCCGGAACTGTTTAATGCAGTTCAAAAAACGCTCGAACTGCGGGGTGATGCGGCCAGTGGCTGGTCGATGGGATGGAAAATTAATTGCTGGGCACGTTTATTGGATGGAGACCATGCATACAAAATCATCACAAACTTATTCAACCCAATAGGATTTGGCAAACAAGAACACAAAGGCGGAGGATTATTTAAAAACATGCTATGTGCGCATCCCCCTTTTCAAATAGATGGGAACTTTGGGTATACGGCAGGTGTGGCCGAAATGTTACTGCAGAGTCATGCCGGTTATATTCAACTTTTACCTGCATTACCCGGCGTATGGACAGAAGGACAAATAGAGGGCTTAAAGGCCAGAGGAAACTTTGTGGTAGGTATGCATTGGAAGGATAATGCTTTACAAGAAGCATCCATCCTTTCGCAATCCGGAAAAAACTGCAAGGTGAGGGCTTATGTCCCTTTTGTAGTTTATCATAAGGGCGCATTGTTAACTGAAGCGATGCCTATTCAGCAGGGTGATCGTACCTGTTATGAAGCTAGCTTGAAGACAGAGGTGGCGCAAACGTATACGATCAGAAAAAAGTAAGGAACTAAGACGCATTCAAAATAAACATATTATGAGAAAATGTTTTATTACAGTATTGTCCGTCATGGCTTTGAGCAGTGTGTGTCAAGGAAAGCAGAAGGCAAAGAATGTCCTATTTCTGCTCGTTGATGATATGCAAAAGACGTGTATACATGCGTATGGCAACAATCAGGTGGTTTCGCCCAACATCGATCGAATCGTACAGAATGGCGTGTCGTTTGCCCATACCTATACGAATGGATCTTTAAGTGGCGCCCTCTCGATGCCTAGCCGTGCGATGATTATGACGGGACGTGGCGTATATCAGGTTAGTGGTGATGGTGCGGTTATACCGGAGAAACAGGTCACACTGCCCGAACTCCTCCGCCAGCAAGGCTACACCACCTTTGCTACGGGTAAATGGCATGCGGACAAAAAGTCGTTCAATCGTTCGTTCGAGCAAGCGGATAATATCTTCTTTGGAGGTATGCATCCCTACAATCAGAATGGACATTTGTCGCCCCGCCTGCATCATTACGATCCGAGTGGAACGTATAAAACTCCGTTTGTTGGCGAGAAATTCTCGTCCGAAGCCTATGCGGATGCTGCCGTTCAGTTCCTATCCTCCCGTAAAAAGGACAGTAAGCCTTTCTTTGCTTTTGTCGCCTTTACATCTCCCCACGATCCGCGAATGGATCATCCATCGTATGGACACAACTATAATGCTGCGGAGATGGACATTCCGGTCAACTTCCTGCCGCAGCATCCATTCGACAACGGAGAGTTATACATTCGTGACGAAGTGCTTTCGCCCCTACCTCGTACGGAAGAAGCCATACGGCAAGAGTTGGCTAATTATTATGGCATGATTAGCGAAGTGGATGTGCAAATCGGTCGTATCGTGGAGACCTTGCGCAAGCAGGGGGAACTGGAGAACACCATTCTCGTTTTTGCTTCCGACAATGGCCTGGCTGTAGGTAGGCACGGCTTGCTTGGCAAGCAAAATCTGTATGAACACAGCATAAGTGTGCCGATGGTGATTATGGCTTCCGATTTAGAGAAAGGGACAAGCAAGGATGTGGATTGTTACTTATACGATTTGTATCCAACCCTATGTGATATGTTGGGTATAGCTCCCGCTCAATCCGTAACAGGTAAATCCCTGCTTCCTGTTTTGCAAGGAGCCAACAAGCATCGCGACCACCTATTTCTAGCCTATAACAGTATTCAACGCGCTTTGGTGAAGGATCATTGGAAGTACATAATCTATAATGTAAAGGGACATATTACCGAACAACTGTTCAACCTCGCTGACGATCCGGATGAAATGGTAAACTTAGCCGGCAATGTCGAATATCAATTTAAGAAGCTGGCCTACAAACGCATCCTACGCGAAGAAATGAAGCGGAATAATGACTTCTGCGACTTGAACAAACACTATTGGTGGGAGTCGCCCAATAAAATCTCTTGGGAGCAGGCTGCTAAATTATATCAGTATTAAACGGGCTTAGTAGTATATAAACGTAGTATCATGAAAGAAAGAAGTACAACTACAGGGCTTTATGCTTTGGCTTTTTGTTCTGTCTCGGCCGGGATGTTGTCTTGCGGGGCGGAGAAGAAGCAGGCAGAAGAGGCAAAACCTAATATTATTTATATCTTGGCTGACGACATGGGATGCGGAGATATTCGGGCACTGAATGATTCCTGCCGGATACCAACTCCAGCATTGGACAAGATGGTGGCAAGCGGAATGACCTTTACAGATGCACATAGCAACTCGGCTGTCAGCACACCGACTCGTTACGGGACGCTGACAGGACGATACGCCTTTCGTTCGCGCCTAAAGAGTGGCGTGCTGGTAGGGCACGATCCGGCATTGATTGAGACAGGGCGCGAGACGGTGGCCTCCCTTTTGAAGAAAAACGGTTATCGGACAGCCTGTGTCGGCAAGTGGCATCTCGGACTGAACTGGGCGCGCAAAGACACCACCAAGCCGCTTTACGAAGGCTCTCCTTGGGACATGAGTAGTACGGAAAACGTAGACTATGCTGCTCGTGTGGGGGGTGGACCGGCTGATTGTGGCTTCGACTTCAGCTACATAATCCCCGCCTCTTTAGATATCGCCCCTTATGTGTACATCCGAAATGGACAGGTAACGGCTCCTGCCACGCAACATTCCGAAGGTTGGAAAAGCGATGAGGCGCGCGGCATGTGGTATCGCCAAGGTGATGTGGCTGCCGACTTCAAGCATGACTCATGCCTTCAGCAACTGACGCAGCAATCCATCCAGTACATACGCGAGGCCGGTGCATCCGATCAACCATTCTTCCTCTATTTCCCGCTTACTGCTCCGCATACGCCCTGGCTTCCTGCCGCTGAGTTTCGAGGTAAGTCCGGTGCTGGGGTATATGGTGATTTCGTTTGTATGGTGGACGATGTGGTGCGCCAAATATATCAAGTATTGGAGGAGACGGGGCAAGCCGAGAACACGTTGGTGATCTTTACCAGTGACAATGGCTCGCATTGGCTTCCGACAGACGTAGAGCAGACCCGCCATCGGGCAAATGGTCTCTATTCGGGCATGAAGTCGGATGTTTGGGAAGGGGGGCATCGAGTCCCTTACATAGCCACTTGGCCTGCAGGTATCCAGCCCGGTAGTCGCTCGGCGCAGCTACTTTGTTCCACCGACTTGATGGCTACTTGTGCCGAAATGTTGGGAAAAGAACTTCCCTCTGATGCAGGCGAAGACAGCTTCAGCTTCTGGAAGGCTTTGCGCTCGGAACCTGCCGACTCGGCAATGCGACAGAACGTGATCTACCATTCGATAGAGGGCTTGTTTGGCTTCCGTCAAGGGGATTGGGCGTTGCTGGACTGTAAAGGTTCCGGTGGCTGGTCGCTTCCCGAAAAGGATGCCAAAGAGCTGCCGTTGATGCAACTTTACAACCTGAAGGACGATCCGACAGAGAAACATAATTTGCTGGATACGCATGCCGACAAAGTCGCAACCATGAAGCAAATACTAACAAAACAGATAGAAAACGAAAGGAGCCGATAAATGAAAAAGACCTTATTACTAGGAGCAATGCTCCTTTTTACACTATTTTCTTGGGGACAAAAGCAGCTCCCTATTCCCTCTGCCCCGCAACTGATGTGGCAGGATGCGGAACTGACTGTTTTAATCAGTTATGATCTGCACGTCTCGGATGGCAAGCGGTACGATCAGCCTACAAACCGGATCACTCCCATTGCCGACATCAACATGTTCCACCCCGACCAGCTGGATACCGACCAGTGGATTCGCGCTGTTCGGGATATGGGGGGCAAGGTGGCGATACTGACGGCTACACATGAAACGGGCTTCGCCCTTTATCCCTCAGACGTAAATCCCTATTGCATGAAAGCCCTAAAATGGAAGGACGGCAAGGGGGACATTGTCCGCGACTTCGTAAACTCTTGCCGTAAGTACGGCGTACTACCCGGTATCTATATCGGCATTCGTTGGAACTCTTTCCTCGGTGTATATGACTTTATGATGCCTAACGACGGTACAAAATTCCAGAAGAACCGCCAAGCCTTCTATAATAAGATGTGCGAAGGGATGACTGAGGAGTTGATGTCTCGTTACGGTGAACTGGCCATGGTATGGTATGACGGTGGCGGTCATGGACCGGAGCTGGGTGGAGCGGACGTGCTACCCATTGTGGAGAAGTATCAGAAGAATATTATCTTTTATCACAACACGCAGCGGGCGGATATCCGCTGGGGCGGTTCGGAGAGTGGTACGGTCGATTACCCCTGCTGGGGAACGTACACCTTCCCCTATTCTCACTCCAAGAATTCGGAGGTGATATTCAAGAACAACTTCCAACTGCTAAAAACGGGCGATCCGGACGGAACGTATTACATGCCGGCCATGTCCGATGTCCCGCTCCGTGGCTATAACGGCCGCCATGAATGGTTTTGGGAACCGGGGGACGAAGCGCATCTCTTCCCTTTGGCTAGTCTGATGAATATGTACTATAAATCGGTCGGCCGTAATTCCACCCTAATTCTGGGTATAACGCCGGACGCTCGCGGATTGTTGCCCGATGTGGACGTAGCCCGCATGAAAGAATTTGGCGATGCCGTGAAGGAGCAGTTTGCTACTCCGCTGGCCACCGTCTCTGGGAAAGGGGAATCCTTTCAAATCAAACTGCCTGCTGTGACCGAGGTAAAGCGAATTGTCATCAAAGAGGATATTCGCCAAGGTGAACGTGTGCGTGCTTACCGGATCGAAGGAAAAGTAAAAGGCAAATGGCAACCACTTGCTACAGGTAGCTGCATTGGCCATAAGCGCATCGAGCTAGTGACTCCTACAGAAGTCTCTGCCGTCCGCATGAAAATAGATCGCTCGCTGGACACGCCGGTTATTGCAGCGTTCTCAGTATATTAATGAAAAAGATCGGATATTTTATCTGTTTTCTTATATACTATTATACTTTTCTCAAGTTTCGGAAGTATTTTTTATGCAGTTTGAGCGAGCTCCCTCATAGCCTTCAACCTCCGGTTGTCAAGCAGAATTTGCGAGAGTAGCTTCTCTTGATCCATACAGAAGAGTTCGGCGGATTTTAGAATTAATATTCCACGTTTCACACTTCCATCTATCTGTAGCTCTGTTAGTTCGTGTGAAACGTGTGAAACGTGTGATTTTTGATCAACTATTTTCTTTTCCGTAACATCCTGCTG
>JAVVRI010000030.1:9876-21642 GCA_036654795.1 Tannerellaceae bacterium | reverse complement strand
GCTATAAAGAGAGGGATAAAAAGAATAGCTGCCAATCGTTGTACCCAGGTAAACCAGGTTATATGCGAAGGGGCATTACTCATTTTACGGTTCACGGATGCTAATGCTTTCTCCATATCTACCTTCGACTCCATCTGCACCGTAGCCACTACCTGGTCGATGGTATACATTTGTTTGACAATCCGGTAATTTTCATCCGATTGCTGTATCCATTCTTCTACCATCCGGCATTCCTCTATCGTTGCTTCACCGGAACAATACCGGGGAAGGATCTCTTCTATCTTATCTCTATTGACTGTTTCCATCTGCTTTTTTATGCCTGTTTATATATAAGACAAGAGAAGTCGGACAGATTACTAAACAGAATAGCACTTTTTTATATATTTTTTTTCTGCAGTAAAAAAACTATCTTTGCCAACAAGTAGAAAATAGTATGAAAAACAACTCACAAGCGATAGAAGACTCATTTCTATTATCAGCCATGCAACATGGAGATAAAAAAGCCTATGGTACCTTGTTCAGGAGATACTACCCGATGTTATGCACTTATGCGAACCGGTTTGTCACCCAGGAAGACGCTGAAGAGATCGTGGAGGATGTCATGCTATGGTTATGGGAAAACAAAGAAACACAAGTATTCAATATCTCTTTCAGCCAATATCTGTACAAAACAGTCTATCACAGGTGCATTAACCAACTCACCCGCCAACAGTCGCAATTGCGTGCAGAGACACGTTTCTACGAGTATATGCTGGAAATGCTGCAAGATACCGATTTCCAGCAAACAGAAGAGTTGAAAAAGCACATTAGCCAGGCAATACATGCCTTACCTGCCAGCTATAGGGAAGCTTTTGTGATGCATCGCTTTGAAAATAAAAGCTACAAAGAGATAGCTGAAATCCTGCAGGTTTCCACTCAAACAGTGAACTACCGGATACAACAATCCTTAAAGTTGCTGCGAGTCAGTTTAAAAGATTACCTACCGTTGCTCTTATGGTTATTCCCATTCTCATCGCATTAAGAAAAGTTCTTTTTCTCAACATGCAGTATATTAATGAAAAAGATCGGATGTTTTACCCAGAAGCCTATATGCTATTATGCTTTTTAGCTAGCTCGTAATTGTTTTTGAGCATGCTCGTATTTAATTTTGAGCAGGCTCAAAATTGATTTCCAGCCTGCTCAAAAGTATAATTAGAGTAATGTTTTGATCTAAATAGTGGTATAGAAAGTACTAACCACAATATTTTACCTACCTTTGCAACTTCACTTCAAATATAGATAACGTACGTATGATTTCAGTAGACGGACTAACAGTAGAGTTTGGCGGGAGCGCACTCTTTTCGGATGTATCTTTTGTAATTAACGAGAAAGACCGTATTGCCCTAATGGGTAAAAACGGAGCAGGAAAATCAACCCTGCTAAAGATCATTGCCGGTACGCGCGAAGCAACACGCGGCAAGGTGTCGGCTCCCAAAGATACAGTCATCGCCTACCTGCCCCAGCACCTGATGACCGAAGACGGGCGCACAGTGTTCGAAGAAACAGCGCAAGCATTCGCCCACTTGCACGAAATGGAGGCAGAAATTGCCGCTATCAACACAGAACTGGAAACGCGAACGGACTATGACTCGGAGGCTTATTACGCACTCATTGAGCGTGTATCTACACTAAGCGAAAAGTTCTATTCCATAGAAGAGATCAATTATGACGCTGATATAGAAAAGACGTTGTTCGGACTCGGCTTTGCCCGCGAAGACTTTACCCGCCAGACCAGTGAGTTCAGCGGTGGATGGCGCATGCGCATAGAATTGGCTAAGCTATTACTTAAAAAGCCCGACGTGCTCCTGCTCGATGAGCCGACCAATCATCTAGACATAGAGTCCATCCAATGGCTGGAAGACTTCCTGATTGATAACGGACAGGCAGTCATGGTGATCAGCCATGACCGTGCCTTCGTCGACCACATCACCACCCGTACCATCGAAGTAACCATGGGGCGCATCTACGACTACAAAGTAAACTATAGCACCTACCTGCAACTCCGCATCGAACGCCGCGAGCAACAGCAAAAGGCCTTCGAGGAGCAACAAAAGATGATAGCCGACAATCAGGAGTTTATCGACCGCTTCAAAGGTACTTACTCCAAAACAAACCAAGTGCAGAGCCGTGTCAAGATGCTAGAAAAGATGGACATTCTGGAGGTGGATGAAGAGGACAGTTCCGCCCTGCGCCTGAAGTTCCCCCCCTCTCCCCGCTCCGGCTCCTATCCCGTAACGCTGGAAGGGGTATCGAAGAGCTACGACGAACATACCGTCTTCCGCAATGCCAACCTAACCATCGAGCGCGGAGACAAGATCGCTTTCGTAGGAAAAAACGGCGAAGGGAAGTCTACCCTCGTAAAATGTATCATGAAAGAGATAGACTATGACGGCACACTGACGTTGGGACACAACGTCATGATCGGTTACTTTGCCCAAAATCAAGCCTCAATGCTGGATGAGAACCTAACGGTCTTTCAAACCATCGACGACGTTGCTCAAGGAGAAATACGCAACAAGATACGCGACCTGCTGGGCGCCTTCATGTTTGGCGGCGAAAACTCCACAAAGAAGGTAAAGGTACTTTCCGGAGGTGAGCGCACGCGTCTGGCTATGATCAAACTGCTGCTGGAGCCAGTCAACCTGCTAATCCTCGACGAGCCGACCAACCACCTGGACATGAAAACGAAAGACATTCTGAAAGCTGCCCTACTCGATTTTGACGGGACACTGATCGTTGTCTCTCACGACCGTGACTTTCTGGACGGACTAGTCAGCAAGGTATATGAGTTTGGGAACCAGAAAGTGACCGAACACCTAGAAGGCATCTACGACTTCCTGCAACGCAAAAAGATGGAAAGCCTTAGTGAGCTGGAGCGAAAGAATTAATTCCTCGTATCTTTGCCAAGGGATAAGAAACTTTCCTGTATCTATCTGAAGCTGTTTTCAATTTAATTAATACAGGCTTGGGAGACCATTGTTCCTTACTCAGAAGAGAGAGAGCTTCCTTCCTAATGTTTTCTTTTACAGCATGATTACCCGAAAATCGTTTCTTGCGCTCTTGACAGATGTACTTTGACACGTCAATCAAATAGCTACTAGCAACAGGCGATACCCCTGAAGCTAGTAGCTTAACTATTTTTAAAATTCAATCTTAGTTCTGGCGCGATTACCCAAGTTGCTTACGGAAGCAGTTGAAGCGTGTAGTTAAGGTCGGAGGTGGCAGGTTGCAAGTTCTGATCGAGCAAGATCAGGCTGTTACCATCGGCTTCATAGTAGAACACCGGACTACCGTCACTGGGTATAAATTCATAGATGAACGCCTCTGCATCGGTGGAATTATCACGATGTTTCTTGTGTTTCTTGTGTTTACCGATAGAAACAAAGGTTTGAGGAGCAGCGGGATCAATCGTAACGGCATCGAACTCATACACCCCTTCATCGTTATTATCCTGATAATAAAGGGTCATCTCGTAGTTCACGTCGGTGGTAAACATCGGCTGCGAAGTCGTAGTAGAAGTAGAAGCGGACGGTGCGGTCTGAGAAGTAGCAGCGACAGCCGTCTTTGCAACCGGAATGGTCGTCTTGAACCTCTTCTGGATCACTGGCCCCTTCTTCGGATTTGCCTTCAGGGAATCGCGCATATTAATAGCCTTCGCCGGCTTGGCCTTCATTATAGGCATTACGGGAGGAGCCTCCACAATAGGAATTTCGGCTACTGTCACACTCTCTTCTGCCACTTCTACGGGCACTTGCGTTTGCTTACCACTGCAAGCAGCCAGGATACCCAAGGCTGCAACTGCTACTAAATACTTTTTCATACCTTCTGTGCTTTTATAGTTACATTTGGTCATATAACAACAGTTCCCCTGCAATTTGTTTTGCAGAGGAACCTATTTAACACTATCGGAAACATAAGTACCTATTTTAAGGGGGGCACAACCACATCGTTAAGATACTGAGCAGGGATGGTCGTGGCGTCGCCATTACGTTCGGCGCGATAGTGGGGAGACATGATCTCTACACCCGCCTCGTTGAACTTGTCTTGAATGTTTTGATGGAGATCAGAATAGATGGCCGCCAGCTGATCCGCGTCACGGATCACAGCATTTATCTGGTAACAGGGATAAAAGTCGCTCAACTCCGTCTCCAGCACGAAAGGCTCAGGCGTTTCCATCACGCCGGGTGTAGCCCTAGCAGCGGATATTAGCAACTGGTGCACCTGACGCCAAGGAGCGTCATATCCAATGGTCACAGTACTATGAATAATCAAGCCGTACTGACGCGCCGAGGCGCTATAATTGACGGTGTGTGAAGACATGATAAAGGCGTTAGGTATCGTCACCACCTCATTTTTAGGTGTACGGAGGCGGGTGACAAAAGGTGTCTTCTCGATCACATTACCCGTTGTGTCGTTCAGCTTAATACGGTCGCCCAGCTTGAAAGGACGCATGTAAGTGATGACCAATCCAGCAATGATATTACCAATCACCGTACTCGAGCCAAGGGAGATAATCAGACCCACAAACACCGATATTCCCTGAAAGACACCTGAGTCTGAACCCGGCAAGTAAGGATAGACCATCGCAATCATAAACGCATAGAGCAGGAAACGAATAATATTGAACGTGGGCTGCGCCCAATCGGGATAAAAACCCGTCAGTTTCAACTTCTCGCTCTCTATCTCGCCCGCTATGTACTGGATCCCCTTTATCACGTATTTAATGCCATAATAGATCACCAAGATCGTAAATAAATTCGGCAAATAACCGGCCATGGAAAGCAGAATGGACTTCATCGGCGAAAGAATATAGGAGAATATCTTCATCGCCAAATCTTCCGTTTGCGGGAAGATAGCAAAGAGAATCGGCACACTGATGGTCAATTGCACCAGCAGCACCAAATAGCGCAGCATGTTACTAAAGAAAAACAACACCCTCCCCTGTCGGCGGGTATCAAGAAACTCGTAGTCGCGAATCGTAATGGGGTGCAGCCGGTTCTGGCGAAGCCACACGATCTTGCGGCGCAATTTCTTAAATAAATAGTTGGTCAGCCGGAACAGTGCGTACTGAGCAAGCAGCACGATGACGAAGTATGCCGCACGTTTGGCCACTTGCCAGAGGCTGTGCTCCTCACGCAACTCCTGCACCTTCTGGGCAATAATGGGCAGATACTGAGCGGCCAACTCCTGACGGGTAGTGTTCTGCCAAAGGGCGTCCTGATCGGTGAAAGTAACCAGCACCTTCTGCCCCGCCATGATGTCCGTCACATGCTCGCTGTCGAAAAGGTAGACGGAGTCGCGCTTGATTCGTGTACTCTTACCGGCAGCCAAGATACGCTGGCTGAACGTAACGGCACGATCTACTGGCGAGAGCCCTCCGCGTTTAGCGTAGAGAAGGAAAAGAGTATCTTTATCAACCACAACGGGCACTCCGGGCGTTACTCTACGGAGCGAATCTACCCTTTGGCGTTGCTCTACCCGACGGGCGGAGTCGGCCGCTGTAGTGAGACCGCGCGCAGCATCCAACTCCGTTCGGAGCACGATTTCACCCAACTTCATCTCTTGAATCTGAAGCGCCATCTCCTGCATGCGAATAGAGTCCATACGCTGCTTTTCAGCAAGCAGGGCCGTATCAGTAAGCAGAACGGCTGGCTCCTCCTGATGGAAGGTGGTCGATAGTAATTCAGCAGCCTTCTCCCCTATCTGGGCAGCGGCCGACTGCGCGCCGGAGACTAATCCGACGCAGAGTAGGAAGGTAAAGATCCATTTATTCATGACGTTTACTGTTTTTATGGTTTTATGGTTTAACGAGCTCCGGCAGGCAAATGGTTCAGCCAATAATCAGCCATCGTGGTGCGAAGGTGAAGGCTAGTGCCCTCGCCTTCATAGATACCATGGCTTCGCATCGGGTAACTGATCTGGCTGAAAAGCTTATTATGACGCACTAGCTCGTTCACTAGCCGCTCACAATTCTGATAATGCACGTTATCGTCTCCGGTACCATGAATGAGCAGCAGGTTGCCCTGCAATCCATCGACATAACTGATAGGGGAGCCCTTACGGTAACCATCGGGGTTGGCTTGCGGAGTATTCATATAACGTTCTTGATAAACAGTATCGTAAAGGCGCTGGTCGGCAACGAAAGCAATAGCTATACCGGTATGGAACACCTCGGGATAGCGAAACATGCAGTTCAGCGTCTGGCTACCCCCGCCGCTCCAACCGGTGATGCCCACACGACTAAGATCGATAAAGGGGAACTGACGCGCCATGTCCCGGATGCCACAACTCTGATCCTCGGCAGAGAAGGTACCCACCTCACCATAAATACATTTACGCCACTCGCGACCACGAGGGCTGTTGGCTCCACGATTCTCAATGCTGACAACGATGTAGCCTAAGTTGGCCACATACTGGTTCCACAAGTCGCCGCCACCCCAAACATTCTGGACAGTAGCGCTGGCAGGCTCACCATAAACTTCAATAATGACGGGATACTTGCAACGGGCGTCAAAGTCCTTCGGACAAATCATCCAAGCGTCAAGCAATAAGTCGCCGGACTTCACCTTGATAAATTTCTTTGGGTTCAGACCGAGGGAGGCATACTTCCGCTTCGCCTCAGCATTCTCTTCGAGCATACGAACAGACTTGTGTTTTGGAAAAGCTACCATATCGGTCACGCTCGGAGTAGCGGCATTGCTGAAGGTATGAACCGCCCAGCGGCCAGTAGGCGACATATCGTAACGGTGTTGCCCAGCCTCGCCCACAGGACTCAGCCGCCGTGCTTCACCCTTACCACTTAAGGGGGCGCAATAGAGGTAACGCTCGGTGAAGTTATCAGGCGAAGCAATAAAATAGGTCAGCTTGTTTTTCAGATCCATGCCTACGGGGCTAATATAATCGAAGTTACCACGAGTAATCGGCGTAATCAGACTGCCGTCTCGGCTGACGCGATAGAGGTGGCGGAAGCCGCTGCGCTCACTAAGCCAAGTAAAGGCACGGTTACCATCCAGCCAAGTAATGTCATCGTTCGTGTCCAGCCAAGCGGCATCGGTCTCCGTAAAGATGTTGGCCGGAGCAGAGCCATCCGTACGAACTGTCCAGATACGGTTTGTGTTCTGCGGACGATTCATTTGCTGGATAAACAGCTCGCTGCTTCCGGGGATGAACTCCATGCGGGGAAGATAATTTTCGCGCGCATCGCCGGGGATGTTTACCCAAGTCGTCGCACCGCCCTTGGATGGGACATAACCGATACGAACAGCCGCATTCTGAGTGCCCGCCTTCGGATAAGGAAAATGGAGAAGGGTCGGATAAAGGGAGTCGATGTTGTTAATGATGTCGAACGTACGGCTACCGGCCGTGTTGCTCTGCCAATAGGCGATGGTCTGACCGTCGGGACTCCAACGGAAACCGTCTCGACAATTGAACTCCTCTTCGTACACCCAGTCAAAAGTGCCGTTCACCACCTCCGCACTACCGTCCGTGGTAAGGGGCAGGATCTCGCCCGAAGCGAGGTTTTCTACATAAATATTATTACCTGACACGTAGGCTATCCGTTCGCCGTCAGGCGAGAACTTGGCGAACATCAACGATGCTTCGGGCAGTGAGGCACCAACCTGACGCATCGTGCTGTCGGAAAGGTTTAACACCCAATAGTCGCCACGCGTGTCGTACCTCCAAACGCGCTTGGTGTTTGTACGGATAAGCACCTTCCGGTCATCCTCGCTCCACGAGATGCTACGAACGTTTATAGACTTCCCCCCTGCTGTGGTAAAAAGGGTGGCGGGGATAATCACCCTCCGCTCATTGTCCTTCGCTCGGTAACTGACAACGTCCTTGCCGCCCGTTGCGGCGTTTTTTTCAAGGCACGTATAATGTTCACCATCCTTTGTCCAGGTCATGGCGCCGACACCTTTTGTTTCAATCATCTTTCCGGAAACGACCTCGCTAAGGCAAAGCGCCGGTACTTCTTGCGCCCTACCCGCAGTGCCAAAACAGAGCAGAGCCATTACGGCCAGGGTTGTAATCATTTTCTTTTTCATATTTGCTATAGATTTGTACGCAAAGAACGCAAAGTTCTGCGAGATAGCAAAGACATTTTGCATTCTTGCGAGGCAACCGCACCAAATATAAGTTTTAAACTTAAAAACAGATGGGTTCAATCTTGTAATACATTCGTCCGAACTATTAGTACTTTCTATACCACTATTTAGAGCAAAGCATTATTCTAATTATACTTTTGGGCTAGCTCAAAAGTAATTTTGAGCCTGCTCAAAAACAATTTCGAGGTAGCTCAAAATCAATTTTCAGCTAGCTCAAAAGAATAATAGTATATAGACTTCAGGATAAAACATCCGATCTTTTTTATTAAAATACTGCATATTGAGAGCTAGCGCAATAGTTCTAAATACCCCCAGCCGGGCAACCATTATTAAGACGCTTTCTCCTGTTTTTCGGACGTGCAATGAGCTTAGCGGAGGAGTGCTTCCCATCCCCGTCTTCATAAATAAAATCAATGTCTCCATCAATATAAAGATAGATGAAATATTAATTATTATGCGTAGCTTTGCAAGTGAAAGTAAACAACAACGCAGCAAAGGCGTCACCCTCAAAAACCGGCCTCCGTAAGGCTTCCGGCAACAGACCAAACCGCCGATACTGCATAATCATTTAAAAGCAGAATTATGGAGAACAAAAAGCTAACAACTGCCAACGGTCGCCCCGTAGCAGACAATCAGAACACGCAGACAGTAGGTCCTCGCGGCCAGGTATTACTGCAAGACCCGTGGTTAATTGAGAAACTGGCTCACTTCGACCGTGAGGTAATCCCGGAAAGACGTATGCACGCCAAAGGTTCGGGTGCATACGGAACATTCACCGTGACAAATGATATCACAAAGTACACAAAGGCTGCCATCTTCAGCGAAGTAGGCAAAAAGACGGAATGCTTCGTACGCTTCTCCACCGTGGCTGGCGAACGTGGTGCTGCCGATGCTGAGCGCGACATTCGTGGCTTTGCCATCAAGTTCTACACAGAAGAAGGTAACTGGGACATGGTGGGAAACAACACACCCGTATTCTTCCTGCGCGACCCGCTGAAGTTTCCTGACCTCAACCATGCCGTTAAGCGCGACCCGCACACCAACCTGCGCAGCGCAAACAATAACTGGGACTTCTGGACACTGTTACCCGAAGCATTACACCAAGTAACGATCACAATGAGCTCACGCGGCATCCCCGCCTCATACCGTCACATGCACGGATTCGGCAGCCATACATACAGTTTCCTAAACGCAGACAACAAGCGCATCTGGGTGAAGTTCCACCTCACCACCATGCAAGGCATCAAGAACCTGACAGACGCTGAGGCCGAAGCACTCATCGCCAAAGACCGCGAGTCTCACCAGCGCGACCTGTTCGACAGCATCGCCAAAGGTGATTTCCCGAAATGGAAGTTCCAGATCCAGTTGATGACGGAAGAGCAGGCAGACAACTACCCAATCAATCCGTTCGACCTGACAAAAGTATGGCCGCACGCCGACTTCCCTTTGCAGGATGTAGGCATCATGGAGCTGAATCGTAACCCGGAAAACTACTTCGCCGAAGTAGAACAAGCAGCTTTCAACCCGATGAATATTGTAGAAGGCATTGGCTTCTCTCCGGACAAGATGCTACAAGGCCGCCTCTTCTCTTATGGAGACGCTCAACGCTATCGCCTAGGTGTAAACTTGGAGCAAATCCCGGTAAACAAACCCCGCTGCCCCTTCCACGCCTACCACCGCGACGGCGCCATGCGCGTTGACGGCAACTACGGTGCTGCCAAAGGTTACGAACCAAACAGCTACGGCGAATGGCAAGAACAACCTGAAACAAAAGAGCCGCCCATCAAGACGAATGGCGAGATATACAACTACAACGAGCGCGAATATGACGAGGATTACTATAGCCAGCCCGGCGCCTTGTTCCGCCTCATGACTTCCGAAGAGCAACAAGTGTTATTCGAAAACACTGCCCGCCAAATTGGTGGTGCCGAGTTGTTCATCCAACAACGCCACGTGCGCAATTGCTACAAAGCAGACCCCGCATACGGTAAAGGCGTAGCCGACGCTCTAGGTATCTGCCTTGACGCAGCACTGAAGGAAACACGATAGTAGACCCCCACCTCCCTACGCCGTGAAAGCGTAGGGACATAAAAAAAAGCGAGAGATAGCCCATAACCATCTCTCGCTTTTTTCAGTGTCCCTACCAGCACATCGGCAAATGCCTCCGACGAGGACTACCACTCCATAAACTTGCCACGGCTACGGCGCGCCGCCAACTCCTCCTGCAAAAAGAGCTGACGATCGCGAGCAATGTAACGACGGGCAAAGATGTTTGGCACCGCTACCCCCAGCGAGATGCAGAGAATAATCAGTGCCGAGTTGATGCCGTTATAAAAAGCATTTGTCACCTCTCCCACTACTCCATGCAGGTTGATAAAGGCCAGTAATGAACGATACATCAGCACACCGGGGATCATGGGAATAACCGACGGAATCGTCAGTACGTGGTTGGGCACATGAAACCAGTGGACAGCCTTCACGGCAATCAGACTCACCACAAAACCACCCATAAACGAACCGATAATCGGACCAAAGCCCAACTCGAAATTTACGAAGTTGCGTGTGCAAACAGCAATAATTCCACCTACGGCCACCACCCAGAGCAGCTTCCTTTGAATATTAAAGATCATCGAAAAGCCCATAGCCGAAATAGCAGCGGCGACAGCATAGATAAAGTACGAATCGTGGGAAACCATGCTCAGTTCGCTAAATTTATGATCTATTTCAATATCCTCCATCACCAACATACGCATACAAAAGGCAATGCCAAAAGTCATAGCGCCCACCATCATGGCTGTGTTTGCAGCACGAGTAATACCCATCATCAAATGGCTATCGATCATATCGTCCACGAAATTGATCAGCGGCACACCCGGCACGATAAACAGCGCGCAAGCCAACAATGGATGGTAAGGCGTGGCGGACACGCCCAAATAGGACGATGCATAGGCCAAACAGGTGGAGATAAACGCAGCAATGGCAATGCTCATATACACATTGATACCAAAATCAATACACCGCGCACGTATCCGAAAGCCAATAAAGGCGCAGATAGAGGCAAACAGAAAGGCGATCCAATCGCCACCAAACAGTTTGCAAAAACCTCCGCAAGCAAAGCCGGCGCCAATGGCAACGACATAATGCGTATAGTTACGTGGCTTCGCGACAATCTTCTCCAACTCCTCCTCATATTTATCGAGGGAATAGTCCTGCTCAATCGCATGCCACGACAGCTTGCTGATGAGTGAAACGGTGGTCATGTTGATGCCATGCTTCTCGCACTTTTGAAATTTAGAAAAGGAGTGGTGTTCGTCACTCACGTTTACTACAATCATAGTCCATCGAATGTCCAGATGCAGCTTGTCTTCGGGGATGCCCATATAGGCGGCCACCCGTTTCATGTTTCGCTCGATGCGGTTAGTGTCCGCTGCACTTTCCATAAGCAACTTGCCGGTGCGGAGCAGCAGGTCCAGCTTCCGGCGTAAAAGAAATACATCTTGGTCGTTCAGTCTACTAGTTTCTATCATATATTTTTATGAGGTTTGGCATCAAACGGCACCGGCTATCTAAGCCCTGCACCAATTAGGGGTACAAATATAGAGAAAAATTTAATGGATAAAGG
>JAVVRI010000030.1:0-9866 GCA_036654795.1 Tannerellaceae bacterium | reverse complement strand
CATAAAAAAAGCGAGAGATAGCCCATAGCCATCTCTCGCTTTTTTTAGTGTCCCTACCAGCACATCGGCAAATGCCTCCGACGAGGGAATTTACAGCTTCCGCGTTGGGAAGGAAAGGATGTGAAAGGTGACGGCGGTGCAAACAAGTAGCAAAAGGATTTGGAGCCAGAGAACATCGATAAAGAAGAGGGTGGTAAGCAAGATGGAGCTCCACATCACAGTGATGGAAATCACCTTCGAACGAAGGGGAATCGCCTTGTCCACCATGAAGCCACGCACATAACTGCCGAAATGACGATTATGCATCACCCGATCATAGAGCGCCTCCGAACTGTGGAGGTAGAACCAGCAGGTCAAGAGCCAAAAAGGAGTGGTGGGAAGTATTGGCACAAAAACGCCAACGGCTCCCAGCATCAAGAAGAGGGAGCCGAGGATCATATAAACGATTCGTTTCGTATTCCGCATCAGATCATCGTATACTCGCACACCGTTTTAAATCCGTTCAGAAAGTCCGTTATGTTCATCCGCTTCTTTCCGGCCAACTGGACATTCAGCAAGCGGAGAAAACCATCGGGCACAGCCACTTCGAGGATGTTCTTTCCCTCTTGACAGAGCGTACCAATGGGCAAGGAATGTTCTCCCGGACGCTTCTCAGTTTGATAGATCTTTAGGACGATACGTTCGCCGGCAGGAGACAACAACTCCGCCCAAGCAGCAGGATAGGGCGAGAGGCCGCGGATGAAATCATACGTCCGCTCAAGCGGCTGGTCGAAGCAAATGCGGCAAGTCTCTTTGAATATTTTCGGAGCAGGGCGCAGTTCGGATGGGTCTTTGAAGAACGCCTCCTGCGGCACAGCGTCTGTACGACCAGCCAAAAGCAAATCGACCGTCTCCATAACCAAACCAGCCCCCATAGCCATCAACGCGTCATGCACCGTGCCCACATCGTCCGTGTCAGCAATTGGGAGATGTAGCTGGCGAATGATCTTTCCGGTGTCAATCTCGTGCGTCAGGAAGAAGGTTGTTACACCAGTCTCTTTATCTCCATTAATCACCGCCCAATTGATTGGGGCAGCTCCGCGATATTGCGGCAACAGAGAGGCATGCAGGTTGAAAGTGCCCAGACGAGGCATGTCCCAAACCACTTCGGGAAGCATGCGGAAAGCTACGACAATCTGCAAGTCGGCACGAAGCGCACGAAGCGCCTCCACAAAACATTCCTCTTTAAGCTTCTCTGGCTGCAAAACAGGGAGGCCTACGGACTCGGCATATTGCTTCACCGGGCTTGCTTGCAACACGCTGGCATGCCGACCGACCGGCTTATCAGGCATCGTTACCACTCCCACTATGTTATATCCGCCTTCCACCAAGGCACGTAGACTAGCCACGGCAAAGTCCGGTGTACCCATATATACAATACGTAAATCTTCTTTATTCATCATTTCTTAATCTCCTGAAAAGTTTTCTACCAGCACTTCGCGGTAGGAGTTAAATATCTTTGATTTAGATACGAAGCCAATATAGTGTCCCTGCTCATCTACAACAGGCAGGTTCCACGCTTTCGTGTCGTCGAATACCTGCATCATCTTGTCCATCGGCATATCCGTTCGAATTCTACCCGGGGCAGAAACCATGAACTTCGATACATGAAAACGATTGTATAACTCGGGACGGAACATGATGTTACGGATATTATCCAGCATCACGACCCCCATCAGCATACCACGTTCATCTACCACCGGGAAGGCGTTACGCGCACTGCGGGAGATCACCTTGACCACATCGCCCAATGACATTTCCGGAGACACCGTTTGAAAGTCTTTTTCAATAATACTGTCAATCTTGAGCAGCGTAAGCACCGCCTTGTCCTTATGGTGCGTCAACAACTCACCCTTCTGCGCCAGACGCATGGAGTAAATACTGTGCGGCTCGAACATCAGAATGGTAATATAGGAACTGGTGGAAACAATCATAAGCGGGAGGAAGAGGTCATACCCCCCCGTCAACTCAGCAATCAGAAAGACACCCGTCAGCGGAGCGTGCATCACTCCGGACATGATGCCAGCCATCCCAAGCAGCGCAAAGTTCTTTTCCGAAAGATACATGGTAAAGGAGAAGTAGTTCGACGCATGGGCAAAGACGAAACCGGCAATGCAACCCAAATACAAACTAGGCGCAAAGATTCCACCGCATCCGCCACCGGCATTGGTAGCACTAGAGGCAAACACCTTCATCAGCAGAATCAAACCCAAAAAGATAATAATTCCCCAATAGTTATCTGCCAGACCAAAGAAAAGACTCTGATCCATAATGTGATTGAACTGTCCGTTCAGCAAAGAGCCAATCGTATCATATCCTTCGCCATAAAGTGGCGGAAAAAGGAATATCAGAATGCTAAGCATCACGCCCCCAAGCAGAAACTTCTTCCAATACACACCCAGATTGCGGTACATCCCCTCTACCCTATTCATCACACGGGTAAAGTAAAGCGACACCAGCCCACAAAAGACCCCCAACAGCAACACGTAGGGAATACGCTCAATCTCGAACACCTCTGTCTGCGAGAACTTAAACATCGCCTCTGTTCCGGTAAAAATATAGGACATCGTGGCTGCCGTCACCGAAGAGATCAGAAGCGGCAACACGGAAGTCATCGTCAAGTCAAGCATCAACACCTCAATGACAAACACCAGCCCCGCAATCGGCGCTTTAAAGATACCGGCAATCGCTCCGGCAGCTCCACAACCAACAAGTAGCATCAACGTCTTCTGCTCCATCCGAAACAAACGCCCCAAGTTCGAACCAATGGCAGCCCCTGTCAGCACAATAGGTGCCTCCGCTCCTACCGATCCACCGAAGCCAATGGTTACAGAGCTAGCCACAATCGATGTCCACGTGTTATGCGGCTTGATGCGGCTCTTGCGTTGTGAAATGGCATAGAGGATCTTTGTCACCCCATGACCAATGTCATCTCGCACAACATACTTTACAAACAGTCCGGCCAGCAAAATACCTATAACAGGATAGATCAATAGAAGGTAGTTAGCCCCATTCGCCTGAAAGTTGGAAGTAAGCAGATGCTGAATAAAATGGATCAACTGTTTGAGCAGAATTGCTGCTATAGCCGTACAGATCCCGACTAGGAAGCTGATCATCAATATGAAATGTTTCTCTTTAATCCGTTTTTCCCGCCATAGCAGGAATCGATAGAATAGTCCTTCGTTTACCATCTTAAATACCTTTACCTGTAATTACAGTCTTCACTGTATAAATTAGAATTGTTATATCCAATGCCAGTGACATATTCTCATAATACATAATGTCATATTCCAAGCGTTCAATCATCTGATCCACACTACCCGCATAACCATATTTCACCATGCCCCACGAGGTAATACCCGGACGAACATTATGTAGCAGATAGTAGAAAGGAGCCTTCTTTACAATCTGATCTATAAAGTAACGCCGCTCCGGACGCGGACCCACTAGCGACATATCCCCCTTCAACACATTCCAGAACTGGGGCAGTTCGTCCAACCGGTATTTACGCATCACACGGCCAAAGGGGGTGATACGGCTATCCTCCTCAGAAGAGAGCAACGGACCGTTATGCTCCGCATCCATCACCATCGTACGAAACTTATACATAATGAACGGCTCGCCCATATAACCGATACGCTCCTGTCTAAAAAGCACAGATCCGGACGAGTCCCTCTTTACCCGCCAAGCGATATAAAGAAAAAGCGGTGAAAGCAGCAGCAAAGCCAGCAAAGAGAGCAACTTATCCATAAAGAACTTGATATTCTGTTCTGCTGCCGAGAAGTTATTATCCGTTACATCAATCAGCGGAACGCCCCTAATCGTCTTCAACTTCACCCTCGAAAAGACATTTGTCTTATCGGCCAGTATCTTAATCGGTAGCTTGTAGCGATAGAGGGAATAGAGAGCATGAAGCAACTTTTCGCTGTCCGCAACTTCGAGAGCCAAGATCAGTTCGTCAATGGAATGGCCTGCTATCAGGTCAGGCAAATCATCCAGTGCACCCACCAGACGCGCCGGATCGACAGCTATCGTCTCGACGTTCTCATCCTTCACGAAGCCGACTATGTTATATCCCAATCCTGACATCTCTTCCGATATACGCAAGCCCCTCTTCCCTACCCCGATAATCAGGATATTAAGCGAAAGCTTGCCCTGTTTTATCTGGTTCAGCACATGTTGCGTGATGCAGAGACGAGGAATGTAGGTCAGCAAGAACTGCAACCCCAACAAGAAAAAAAAGAAATCGTAGTAGATGCGAAAAGAATGCGGCAAATCATTGAGCACAACTACAAAAAAGACAAAGATGACCCCCACCATCACTGTTACAAAGGTAGAATACAATTCGCCTAACCGAGACTTACCAAACGGCTTGTTATAATAACCGGAGAAATAGAACAACACCAACCAAAAGAAGGGAATAAACAATTGCCCTTCCAACACGACAGAATGAAAGAAGTAGCTATCGAACGAACCAAAGCCATTATCATTAGCCACCAAATGATAACGAAGCAAATTGAACAATAACCATGTAACCGAAGCAGCCAAGAAGTCTGCCAAGATATATTTTCCGATCTGCCTATTTTTCTCCATTCTTATCTGATTACCTGAATAAGTCCTCCGACACCCAGCTTGATTATATTGGATGGTTGCGCCTTACTCATGTCGTCCTGACGATAACTTACGACATAGTCCACACCCGACCGGATAACGTCAGATACCTCGTCGAAGTTTGCCGGAGAAGGCGTCCCGCTAACATTGGCCGATGTAGACACCAAAGGCTTACGGAAACGTTCACATAGATTATGTGAAAAGAGCTCCGTCGTAATGCGAATACCAACGCTTCCATCTTCAGCCAGCAAACTGTTAGCCAGATTCTTCGCTTGCGGATAAATGATTGTTAACGGCCGGTCGGCTACCTCTATCAAGCTCCAAGCAATATCAGGGATTTCAGACACATAGGAATTCAGTTTCGCCTCACTGTCAACCAGCACCAACATGGCTTTACTGTCCGCACGCTGCTTCAATTTATAAACGCGCTTTACTGCTTCTTCGTTTGTTGCATCACATCCAATTCCCCAGATTGTATCTGTTGGGTATAAAATCAAACCACCTGCCTGCAAAACTTCGCAGGCCTTTTTAATATCTTCAATCATAATATTCTAAAATAAGTAGGCAAATGTACAAATCATTCTTGTACTTTAAAAATATAATAACACTTTCTTGATTCATATTATTTGTCAACAATAAGCAGAAGAGAGAAACAATCCAGCAACAACAGATGTTATATATACATACAGTAACGATATAAAACAAAAAACAAACATGAAATTCTTGACAAACGAGAAACTGACACTTATTGGTGCCGCCGGAATGATCGGTTCCAACATGGCACAAACCGCCCTGATGATGCATCTAACACCAAACCTTTGCCTTTACGACCCTTACGCTCCAGCTTTGGAAGGAGTGGCGGAAGAGTTGTTTCATTGTGGATTTAATGAGGTAAACCTTACCTACACGACTGATATAAAAGAAGCACTGGCAGGTGCTGCTTATGTCGTTTCTTCCGGTGGCGCTGCCCGCAAGGCCGGTATGACTCGTGAAGATCTGCTGAAGGGAAACGCAGATATTGCCGCACAATTAGGCAAAGACATTAAGGCGTACTCACCAAACGTGAAGCACGTTGTTGTTGTCTTTAACCCGGCTGATATTACCGGACTGATCACTCTGCTCTATTCCGGTCTGAAACCTACGCAAGTATCCACCCTTGCCGCATTAGACAGTACGCGCTTGCAACACGAGCTAGCTAAATACTTCGGCATACCCGCTTCCGAAATCAAGAACTGCCGCACCTATGGCGGGCATGGCGAGCAGATGGCTGTTTTTGCCTCCACTACCTTCGTCAAAGGAGAATCGCTCACCCAATGGATAGCAAGCAACCGACTGCCGCTGGGCGACTGGGAAGCCATCAAACTGCGCGTTATACAAGGAGGAAAGCATATCATTGATCTGCGCGGACGCTCCTCTTTCCAAAGTCCGGCCTACCTATCCATCGAAATGATTGCCGCCGCTATGGGAGGCGCTCCTTTCCGCTGGCCGGCCGGCACCTATGTATCCACCGACAAGTTCAACCATATTATGATGGCGATGGAAACCTCCATCACCGACAAAGGCATCCATTACAAAGAGGAGATGGGAACAGCCGACGAGCAAAAGGAACTGGAAGAGAGCTACAACCATCTCTGCACGATGCGCAACGATTTGATAGACATGGGCATTCTACCCAAATTAGAAGACTGGAAGCAGCTTAACCGACATATTTAGACCCTATTCCTTTATATTCAGCAGCCTCAGATTGTTTAGCACCGTTTGCTGAGCCACCTGCTGAATATATTCGGCTTGTTCCGAAGGGATACCCATTGTTTCCTGCGTTTGATAAGGCTGACGGTAAATGGTACTAAAAATAACATTGGCAGCCAAATAGCTTCCCAAAGAAGAAGGATGACTGCAATCCGCCTCGTAAAGCTGATAGTTAGGGCGTTCATTCCGAACACGCTGCCAAGCCATGCCCACGGGAGCGCACCAAGCCTTGTTCTGATAAGCCATCTCCAGATAAGTCGTTTTCAAACGCTCCTGCATGCCGCCATACGTCGAAATCAGAGGATAGTCGGCTACCTCCTCTTGACAGCCGTACTTATGTCCCCAAGTCATATAAAACAGCACTTTGGCCTGTTTGCTATGCGCAAGGATCAGGCTATCCAGCGTGTATGCTGCGGGATAGGTGTTTTCAATAACCGTTTTAGTCGGCATCGCCGGAGCCGCGCTTTGCTCTTGGATGATCACATAATCCCAACCTCCTTGCTTGATCGCCTGAATAATCTTTTCATTTTTCACATGACCAGCCAGATAAGCTCCGCCGGGCGTAAACTGTGTATAAGCAATATTCACCCCTTGAGTAGCAGCTATTTTCTGTATTGTCTTTGGCAAGTCATTAAAATAAGTATAGCTGTTACCAATCAGCAACACACGGACAGAATCCTTCTTTACCTCAGCATATCCATTGAATGCGAGGAATAGGACAAAGAAAGAGAGAAGCATAGTTCTTTTCATAAGGCAAAAGTGTTTTTATATTGCAGGCAAAAATAAGATAAATAAACGAATTAAAAACAAAGACAAGACAATCAATAGCTCGCAATAGCTATATTTTGAACTCAAAGCATATATGCCTTGGCAGTGTAAACATATATGTTTTGTTTGCACATGGCCAAGAATGCAAGGATTAGTGGCTCCGTTACCGAATGCTACACGGAAAGTTGCATACCATAAATAATATTGCAAACATCAGGTAGGCTAGTTTGATTATATCATATAAACATGTACATTTGCAGCATAAATAAATTAAAACTGTATCTTAGATGAAAACACAATTATTCAGAGGGATTATGGCTCTCTTCTTAATAAGTCTATTGTTTACCGGATGCAACACGGGGAATAAGAAAGTTGCTGAAAACGATATTACATTCGACTCCATTGTCGTAAAAGAAGCCTATCACCTGCTTGAAAATCCGGAAAACCCTAATTGCGACTTACAGATTAAGTTCAATTATCCGGTCAAATTTGCGAACAAAGAGGTGCTACAAAAAATACAAAAAGAGTTCGTTGTAGCCTATTTTGGGGAAAACTACGAAAAGCTTACTCCTCAGGAGGCTGTCGACAAATATACGAAAGACTACCTAAAGGCATACAAAGAGCTGGAGCCCGACCTGAAGGCTGAACTGGCAAAGTCTGACGATGCGCCTATAGCAGCATGGTTCTCCTATTACGAAATGTCTACCAATCAGATTGTCTACAACGAAAAGGGTCTACTCTCCTACATAGTAAACTTCGAAAACTACACTGGCGGAGCGCATGGTTCACACTCCCACACCAACCATGTGGTCAACTTGAAAACAGGCATGCCTATTACCGAAGAAGAGATATTTAACGAGGACTATCAAGACACACTGGCACAGTTGCTAGTAGACAAAATAGCCAAGCAAAACAAGGTGGACGATGCCAAAGAGCTGGAAAACGTTGGCTTCTTCAGCGTTGACGAAATCTTTCCCAACGGAAACTTTTTGGTAGACAATACAGGAATTACCTATACATACAATGAATATGAGATTGCCGCTTATGTGGTAGGTGCCACAAGAGTACACCTTCCTTTCGAAGAGATAAAGTTTTTACTCAAGAAGGAAAGCCCCATCTCACAACTATTTTAAAAACAACAATGACAGAACCAGCACATACAACCATGGACGACCGTACAGAGATAGACAGTCAGTTCGCTCTCTTAAAAAGCTACTTTCCTGAGTTAAGCGAAACGCAGACTGCACAGTTTGCCGCCCTCTACGATTTGTATGCAGACTGGAATGCAAAAATAAATGTAATCTCACGCAAGGACATCGGCAATCTGTACCTGCACCATGTGATCCATTCACTGGGCATCGTAAAAATGCTCAACTTCAAAGAGGGATCGGCCGTGATGGATTTAGGCACAGGAGGTGGCTTTCCGGGCATCCCTCTGGCAATTCTTTTCCCCAACGTACAGTTCCATTTGGTGGACAGCATCGGAAAGAAAATCAAAGTAGGCCAAGCAGTAGCCGAAGCAATCGGGCTTAGCAACGTCACCTTCCGCCATTGCCGCGCGGAGGAGGAGAAGCAGAAGTTCGACTTCGTGGTAAGCCGTGCCGTCATGCCTTTAGCGGATCTGGTAAAGATTATACGCAAGAACATCAGCAAGGTGCAGCAAAACGCATTGCCTAACGGATTAATCTGTCTGAAAGGGGGCGAACTGGAACACGAAATATTGCCTTTCCGTAATCAGGCACTGAGTCTGAACCTAAGCAGCTATTTCAACGAAGAATATTTTGAAACCAAACAAGTTGTGTATTTACCCCTATGATTACAGTAAAAACATTCGTATTTAATTATTTTTCAGAGAACACCTATCTGCTATACGACGATACACGCGAAGCCGTGCTGATCGACTGTGGCTGCCTGCTCCCCGAAGAGGAGAAAAAGCTAAGCGACTTCATTACGATAAACAAGCTAACGCTGAAACGTCTACTCTGTACACATCTGCATCTGGATCATATCTTTGGAAACGCATACATATACAAAACCTACGGGCTGAAGCCGGAGGCGCACAAGATGGACGTAGAAATGATTCCTTCGCTAAGTGAACAAGTTGAACCTTTTGGCATCAAAAGAACCTTGCAGGATGTAGTTGTGGAAAAATATATTTCCGGAAACGAAGTGATCCGCTTCGGTACTTCCGAACTACTTGTTCTGACCGTGCCCGGACATTCGCCCGGCAGCGTCGCCTTCTACAGCAAGAAAGACGGCTTCGTCATCGTTGGCGACGCACTCTTTGCCGGCAGCATCGGGCGGACAGATCTTTGGGGAGGCAATCAGGACATCCTGCTGGCTGCCATCAGAGACAAACTGCTCTCACTGCCGGAACAAACGCTTATATATCCCGGCCACGGACCGGAAACAAGCGTCATTGACGAAACATTAAACAATCCTTATTTATAAAAACACTTTAAAGTTATGGATACAAACAAATTTGTAAACCGCCACGTAGGTATTGCGGCAGAGGATATTCCTTCTATGCTGCAAGCTGTCGGTGTAAAAACAGTAGATGAACTCATCGAGCAAACCATCCCCGGCAACATTCTGCTGACCGAGCCATTGAACCTGCCCGACCCAATGACCGAGCGTGAATACGCCGAGCACATTGCCGAACTGGCTTCAAAGAATGAAATCTTCACCTCGTATATCGG
>JAVVRI010000029.1:0-21732 GCA_036654795.1 Tannerellaceae bacterium | reverse complement strand
AGGTTAACAAAGTTTGGTTAGGGCTTGTCGTGAGACAGGCTCTAATTGTTTATAGGGGTCTGTACTTCGATTGCTTGGATGCAATCTGTTTAATGAACACGACGGAATTAGGAGCTATCTCAAGCGTATTTGCGGGGTTGATATTCTTATTTTCCCATACATTATAGAAAGAACTTTTATTATTGAATGAAATCTGATTGGCGATTGTGGATAGGCGGAATGTCGCTCTATTCTTTTTGTCTCTATTAAAGACTCCCAACCAAGCACTATTCTTGTTTTCTTTAGAAGGTGTTAGCCATACCTCTATCTGGGCTGTTTTATAAACCAATGATCCTACAACTCCGTTTTGATTACACTTTATCATTTCGGCATTCGTTAGCAAGGAATATGAATAGTCATCCATTGATGCCAAGTCGCCACCAATCATTAAAGGGGAAGCGGCTAAAGCTCTCATTGTAATAAAAGTTAGTTGTTGCTCTTTGGTAAACTCGCTTTGGCGATGCCAACCTTTACCGGCTAATAGTTCTATATCGGATAGTTTACCCTCCTTCTTTTGTTTCATAAACTTCTCTTGTCCCTCTTTGCCCGCGAATCCTTCGGGAACAGGAGACATGATTTGCAATTCGCCGAAAGGAATCATATCCATATCAAAATAGAAATTAGCGAAGTGCTTACCTTGCCATTTTTGCCAACCAGCAAAGCCGCTGTCTATCCCTTTTTGATCGTCCCAAATATCATGCGTTATCCTCAACATATTTGCTTTTGTGAACGTATTGATTGCCTTAGGATCGACAACGTCGCCGGGACTTAAACTTAAAACAATAGGCCTGTTACATTGTTTGATAGCATGCACTAATGCCTCTACTTCTTTTGGGAAAGGAACAATATCGTCCGCCTTGATGAAGTCTATCCCCCATGATGCCAGTTGCTCTATGAAGCTATTATAGAATTCCTGAGCGCCAGGCTTGCTCATGTCGATACCATAATTTTGAGGACACCAAGTGCAAATGTTTACTGTGTCGGCAATATCTTGTGCATGATAGTTAGTTCCTTTAATTTTTGTGTTTCTTGAGACCGAAATGCGGGGAATGCCACGCATTATATGTACGCCAAATTTGAGTCCTTTCGAGTGGGCTCTATCGGCAAGGACTTTCAATCCATTCGGAAAATAAGTCTTCGAGGGTTGCAAGAGGCCATATTCATTAATTCGTAAGTTCGCGGCATGTTTTTCGGCAGGATAAATGGTTCCTTCTTGAAGGCGGAACTCCCCAAACCATCCGGCGTCAATAACAAAATATTCGTATCCATAAGGCAAATATTTCTCGGCCATCACATCGATGTTTTTTATTGCAGCTTCGTGATGCAGATAAACACCATAACTATCAAAACTATTCCATCCCATCGGGGGCGTGTCTAACTTTACTTGCGCATGAATAGACATCACGGCGAGTAATGATGTCGTTATTGCAAATAGTACCTTTCTCATATTTCTGTTTTTACGAATTAAATGTTTTTTGATAAATTGACCATTCAAAAGTATAGCAATCATTTGAACAATCCAAATTTATCCTTTTCTATTTTTCATCCTATCTGCCCCCTCTATTTATGATTAGTTTCAGCAAAAAATGTTTAGCTGAAACTTTTGTTTCATGCCGATGAAACTTTTGTTTCTCCGCAATGAAACTAAAGTTTCATCGGCATGAAACTAATATACGCTTGCACCCTTTCTTCGCAAAAGAGAGTAGGGAAGCAAAAACATCAAGTCAGCTCTGGGGATTAGCGCGAAGTCTGTGGTTTGTATTGATCTTTTTACTATCTTTCGCCCGAATTTAGTAACATGAATCACATTAATAATAGATTATGAAGTATGATGTAGCGATTATCGGTGGTGGTCCTGCCGGTTATACCGCAGCCGAGAGGGCAGCGGCAGGAGGTCTTTCGACGCTCCTTTTCGAAAAGAACGCGTTGGGTGGGGTTTGCCTCAATGAGGGATGTGTCCCTACGAAGACTTTGCTCTATTCGGCTAAAGTGTATGACACCATCCGACACGCATCCAAGTATGCCGTAAAGGCTGAGAATGCCTCGTTCGATTTCCCTAAGATTATTGCCCGCAAAAACAAGATTGTGAAGAAGCTGACTGCCGGCATTCGTATGAAGATGACGGAAAATGGCGTAGTTGTCGTCAATGGAGAAGCGCTGATAGAAGGTCGTGCCACGGATGGCACCCTGACCATCCTTTGCGGAGAAGAACGTTACGAAGCGGCTAATTTGCTAATTTGCACCGGCTCTGAAACGGTTATTCCCCCAATCCCCGGTTTGGCGGAAACGGAGTTTTGGACAAGTCGCGAAGCGCTGCTTAGCAAAGAGTTGCCGGCTTCGCTTGTTGTCATTGGTGGTGGTGTGATCGGGATGGAGTTTGCCTCCTTCTTTAACAGCATGGGCACAGAGGTGCAGGTGGTAGAGATGATGGACAAGATACTTGGTCCGATGGATCGCGAGCTGTCGGAGATGCTTCAAGCGGAATATGCTAAACGAGGCATAAAGTTCTATCTAGGGCATAAGGTGACCGGTGTACATGGTACGGTGGTGTCAGTAGAAAAGGATGGCGAGTGCTTTACGATAGAGGGTGAAAAGGTGTTGCTTAGTGTAGGCCGTCGCCCTGTGACGAAAGGTTTCGGACTGGAGACGCTCAACCTTCAACCCTTCCGTAATGGCATTTTGGTCAACGACCACATGCAGACATCCCTGCCGAACGTTTATGCTTGTGGTGACATTACTGCCTTTTCCCTTCTGGCGCATACGGCCGTGAGCGAAGCGGAAGTAGCCGTAAACCATTTGTTGGGTAAGCTGGGAGACAGCATGAGCTACAAAGCTATACCCGGTGTGGTTTATACCAATCCTGAAATAGCCGGTATCGGCAAGACGGAGGAGGAACTGCATGCCGAGTGCATTCCTTATCAGGTAAAGAAGATACCGATGGCCTTTTCCGGTCGTTTTGTGGCAGAGAATGAACAGGGTAACGGCGTCTGCAAACTGATATTGACAGTGGACGGTACGTTGATAGGCGCCCATTTGTTAGGCAATCCGGCTTCCGAGCTGATCGTCATAGCCGGCCTTGCCATCGAGAAAGGAATGAAAGCGGATGAGTTGAAGCGCATCGTCTTCCCTCATCCTACTGTTGGCGAGATCATTAAAGAAGCTCTCTATTAAAGAAAAGAATCGAGCAAAGATATATCCGGACAAATAACACGCAAGGCTTGCTGCCTCTCTCTCTCTGCGTGTTATTTGTTTAGTTCGGTTGTTGCACGGTTGGTATGGGTGCTTGTGCTTTTGGATGTCTTTACTTTGATATGGTCGAAGCCTTCGCCATATACTCCGATAACAGCACTTTGCGAAACAAAAGCATCCGGATCGATGTCCTTGATGAGGCGGAAGATGGTGGTAGACTCGCGCTTCTTGGCCAGCACGAACATCATCTTGATACCCGTACCGGTATAAAGGCCTGTGCCGTCTATCACTGTTACGCCACGGTGCATGTCTATATTAATTCGTCGGCCTATCTCTTCATAATGTTTGGAGATGATAAAGAACTGAACCGACTGGCGGGCACTGTTCACGATCTGATCGAGCACAAAGCTGCAGACGTAGAGCGTAACGAATCCATAGACCACCTTCTCCCAGTCGTGGAGCACAAAGTAACTGGAGGAGATAATAATCATGTCGCAGATCAGTACTACTCGCCCAAGCGTAATGTCGCGATACTTATTGATGATGGCGGCCACAATATCTGTCCCCCCTGTACTTCCGTTAGCCGAGAAGGCAATACCGATACCTCCCCCGCAAAACGAAGCTCCCAGTACGCAGGCCATAAATGGTTGATCGCTCAGCAGACCTGCCCCTTCCGTCACCTTCTGGATCAGAGACAGGAAGAAAGTCAGCGTAAAAACGGCAAAAATAGTCTTTATACTGAACTTAAGCCCCAAGACCTTTAGTGAAAGCAGCAACAGGCAGAAGTTGATGGCAAAATAGGTGTATTGTACGGGGAAGCCTGATGCAAAATAGATAATGGAGGCAATGCCGGGCACTCCTCCGGTCGTAATGTCGTTTGGTAACAAGAAGACAGTCCATCCGATGCCATATAGCACCATTCCCAAGGTAATCATCAGATAATCCTGCATCTCACGGCGTATTATCTGTTTCGACTTAACGAGTAAACTCTCTTTCGTTGTCATTGCTTTTCTATTCTTAGTGTTTGTTGTTCGAATCTCTATCTGCCTGCTTTTATAAGGCAAACAGCGACTATCCGAACCTTATCGGATAATCGCCGCAAAATTAGTGAAAGTTTAAAGGAAATGAACAACTAAATCGAACGAAATGAATAAAAGTATGTCTAAAAAATGAAAGCTTGATATGTACGCGCCGATATTGCCATTCGACTTTGGTTGTATGGTAAGGTAAAAGGTCTATAAACGGAGAAGCCGCCCCTCACGAATGTGAAGAACGGCTTCTTTATTTATTAGACCGGAAACGTATGGGCTTAACGGCTCATGCGTTTGCGTTCCATTTCGTCTAGTACGATCTTGCGCATACGCATGCTGTTAGGCGTGATCTCTACATACTCGTCGGCTTTGATATATTCCAACGCATCTTCCAAACTGAATACGATGGGAGGGGCCAAAGAAACCTTGTCATCCGTACCGGAAGCACGCATATTGGTTAGTTTTTTCGACTTGGTTACGTTTACAACCAGGTCACCTTCCTTTGTATGTTCGCCTACTACCTGTCCGGCGTAGACCTCTTCTTGCGGGGCAATGAAGAAGCGACCGCGAGACTGAAGGTTGTTTAGTGCATACGCAAAAGCAGTACCTGCTTCCATCGCAATGATTGAACCATTGTTACGACGGTCGATATCGCCCTTCCAAGGTTGGTATTCAAGGAAACGGTGCGCCATGATCGCTTCACCGGCAGAGGCAGTCAGTACGGCATTGTTCAGACCGATGATGCCACGTGACGGGATGTTGAATTCGAGGTGCATGCGTTCGTTCTTACTTTCCATCATTGTCATCTCACCTTTGCGCTTTGTCACCATATCAATGATACGGCTGGCGTTTTCTTCGGGGAGGTTGATGGTTAGTTGCTCAACGGGCTCGCATTTCTTTCCGTCAATTTCTTTGACGATTACCTGCGGCTGACCAACTTGTAGTTCGTATCCTTCGCGACGCATCGTCTCAATTAATACAGACAAGTGGAGCACACCACGACCAAATACCAACCAAGAGTCGGCAGCACCGGTAGGAATTACGCGCAGGGCGAGATTCTTATCCAGTTCCTTCGTCAAACGTTCGAATATATGGCGTGAAGTAACGAACTTACCGTCCTTACCAAAGAACGGGGAGTTGTTAATAGTAAAGAGCATCGACATGGTCGGCTCGTCAATATCAATAGTAGGTAGCGGCTCAGGATTGATTGCATCGCAAATGCTTTCACCGATCTCGAAACCTTCGATGCCGACTACAGCACAAATATCACCGGATTGTACGGATTGTACTTTCGTACGTCCTAGCCCTTCAAATATATTGATTTCTTTGATCTTCGATTTTACGAATGAACCGTCGCGTTTGGCAAGCATCACGTCCTGGCCTTCTCTGAGTTCTCCACGGTGAATGCGTCCTACGGCGATACGTCCCAAATATTTGGAATAGTCGAGAGACGTGATCAACATCTGGGGCGTTCCTTCTAAAGCGACAGGCTCCGGGATGTGTTCGATGATTGCATCCAACAAGGCAAGAATATCCTTTTGGGGTTCTTTCCAGTCTGTAGACATCCAGCCCTGTTTTGCTGAGCCATAGATGGTGGGGAAGTCTAATTGATCTTCCGTGGCATCGAGGCTAAACATTAGGTCGAACACCATTTCCTGTACTTCCGAGGGGCGACAGTTCGGTTTGTCTACCTTATTAATAACAACAATAGGTTTTAATCCGAGTTGAATTGCTTTTTGTAGTACGAAACGTGTCTGAGGCATGGGGCCTTCAAACGCATCAACCAACAACAAGCAGCCATCGGCCATGTTCAATACCCGTTCCACTTCGCCACCAAAGTCGGCGTGTCCCGGTGTGTCGATGATGTTTATTTTATAACCCTTGTATTGGATGGATACGTTCTTCGCCAGAATCGTAATCCCCCGTTCGCGCTCTAAGTCGTTATTGTCCAAGAACTGATCCGGTTCTGCCTGACCTTCACGGAAGAGCATACCGGCTAATAACATTTTGTCAACGAGCGTTGTCTTTCCGTGATCCACGTGCGCGATAATCGCGATGTTTCTAATCTTTTGCATTGAGACTAATTTATTGGCTGCAAATTTACAACAAATTATCGTCACTACAAAAAAAGAGAGTGAAAAGTATTGCTAATCAAAAAACTAATCTTTATCTTTGTCCCCGCTTACAATAACATAGTAATAATTTATTAAAGTAAAAAGAATCATGTATTTAGATTCAGCAAAGAAAGTAGAGCTTTTCGAACAATATGGAAAGTCAGCTACCAACACAGGATCTGCCGAGAGCCAGATCGCATTATTTACATTTCGTATCAATCACCTGACAGAACACTTGAAGGCTAATCACAAAGATTATAGCACAGAAAGAGCATTGAAGATGTTGGTTGGTAAGCGTCGTCGCTTATTGGATTATTTGATAAAAATCGATATTGAAAGATACCGTACCGTTATCAAAGAGCTTGGCATCAGAAAGTAAAAAAACGCACCTTCTGCGAAGAAGATAAAGGAAAGGGTAATCTCCATCGTGAGATTACCCTTTTTTTGTGGCTATGCTATGGTATAATCAAATATTAATGTAATTTTGCGTCGTTTGGTTTCAATTTATTTAGCATACTGACAATAAAATATATAATTAGATGGACATTATGGGGAATAATAAGATTATCGGAGCTAAGATCCACAGTATCCGCGAAGCGAAAAAGCTTACAGTGGAAGAGGTTTCCGAACGTTCCGGGCTCACCATTGAGCAGATCGAACGCATTGAAAACAATATTGACTTCCCGTCGCTAGCACCTTTAATCAAGATCGCTCGCGTATTGGGAGTACGGCTGGGTACTTTTCTGGACGACCAGTCTGAGCTGGGACCAGTTATCTGCCGCAAAAAAGATAGTAACGACACAAATAGCATAGGCTTTACCAATAACTCAGCCAAAGCCCGCAAACACATGGAGTATCACTCCCTCTCGCAAGACAAATCCGGACGCCACATGGAACCTTTCCTGATAGACGTCGCTCCTTCGGAAGATGGGGTGGACTTTATTCTCTCCACACATGAGGGCGAAGAGTTTATCTATGTATTGGAAGGGGTGCTGGAGATTAACTACGGTAAAAACACATTTATATTGGAAGAAGGAGACAGTATATACTACGATTCCATCGTGGCGCACCATGTACATGCAGCAGCCGACAATACGGCTAAGATTCTGGGTGTAATCTATACTCCCTATTAAATACTCGCTGGAAGAAATGGAACTACAAACTAAAACACTGGGCGGATGGTTGGAGCATTGGGCTGAAACGACGCCGGATAAGGAATATCTTGTCTATTCTGACCGTGACCTGCGCTTTACCTGGAAGGAATTCAACAACCGTGTGGACAATATGGCCAAGGGAATGCTCTCCATCGGAGTGAAACGGGGTACGCACGTGGGCATTTGGGCAACCAATGTGCCCGATTGGCTGACCTTTCTCTATGCGGGAGCGAAGATTGGTGCGGTACTGGTTACTGTAAACACAAACTATAAGCAAAACGAATTGGAGTTTCTGGCCGAAAACGCCGACATACAGACGCTTTGCATTACCGATGGTGTGTTTGATGGCAGTTATATAGACATGGTCTACGCCATGCTGCCTGAACTCAAACAGTCGCAACGCGGCTACCTGAAGAGCGAACGCTTTCCGAAACTGAAGAACGTGGTCTATATCGGACAAGAAAAGTATCGTGGCATGTATAACACCCCCGAATTGCTCCTGCTCGGCGACAACATCAGCGATGAGGCGCTCAGAAAGGCGAAAGATGAGGTGGTTTGCAACGACGTGGTCAACATGCAATATACATCCGGTACGACCGGCTTCCCCAAGGGAGTTATGCTGACGCACTATAATATTACAAATAACGGATTCTTTACCGGCGAAGGCATGGGCTTTACCTCGGCGGATAAGCTTTGTTGCTGCGTCCCCTTGTTCCACTGCTTCGGTGTGGTGTTGGCTACCATGAACTGTCTGACGCATGGCTGCACGCAGGTGATGGTGGAGGCGTTCGATCCGCTGGTCGTCCTGGCCTCGGTGCACAAAGAGCGCTGTACGGCTCTCTATGGCGTGCCGACGATGTTTATAGCTGAGCTGAACCACCCGATGTTTGATATGTTCGACTTAACTTCGCTGCGCACCGGCATCATGGCCGGTTCGCTCTGTCCAATCGAACTGATGCGTGCTGTGACGGACAAGATGCACATCACCGGCATCACCAGCGTATATGGCCTGACCGAAAGTTCACCCGGAATGACTCATTCTGTGTTGGGCGACTCCTTCGAGACGCGTTGTGTGACGGTGGGAAAGGAGTATCCTTTCACCGAAGTGGCTGTGATAGATCCCGAAACGGGAAAGGAGTGTCAGCAAGGTGTGCAGGGCGAAATGTGCTGTCGCGGCTACCTGATCATGAAGGGATATTACAACAACCCGCAGGCTACGGCCGAAGTGATCGACGAGAACGGTTGGTTGCATAGTGGCGATTTGGGCATCAAGGACGAACAGGGTTATTACCGCATCACCGGTCGCATCAAGGATATGATTATTCGTGGAGGCGAGAACGTGTATCCGCGTGAGATTGAGGAATTCCTCTACCACTTGCCGGGTGTGAAGGACATTCAGGTAGCTGCTGTACCCTCCAAGAAGTATGGCGAGGAGATTGGCGCCTTCATCATCCTGCACGAGGGCGTCACGATGACGGAAGAGGAGGTTAAGGATTTTTGCCGTGGTAAAATAGCCCGTCATAAGATCCCCAAATACATATTCTTTATCGACGCCTTCCCGATGACTGGTAGCGGAAAGATACAAAAGTTTAAACTAAACGACCTGAGCCTGCAATTGCGGGCCGAGCAGGGCGTAACGCCTGCTTGACGCTTTCGCAGCGGCTCGTTAGGAAATAAAAACGGCTCGTCAGCTAAAAAATATAGCTGACGAGCCGTTTTTATTTGGATGCTTATCTAAGATAAGGTCTAATCTCCTTAGTTGTGCACCAGTGTACCGATGCTTTCTCCGTTCATCACCTTTTTGAGGTTACCGTTTGTGTCCATGTCGAATACGATAATGGGGAGGTTGTTCTCCTTGCACATGGTGGTGGCGGTCAGGTCCATTACCTTCAGGCCACGGGTGTATATCTCATCGTAGGTAATGTTTGCAAACTTGGTAGCGGTAGGGTCTTTCTCCGGATCGGCCGTGTAGATACCATCTACACGTGTACCCTTCAGCATCACGTCGGCCTCTATCTCGATGCCGCGCAGGGAGGAGCCAGTATCGGTTGTAAAGAAGGGATTACCCGTTCCGCCGGAAAGGATGACGATATTGCCCTGCTCAAGCAGTTCGATGGCGCGCCATTTGTTGTAAAACTCCCCAATGGGCTCCATACGGATAGCCGTCAATACTTTTGCCTTCGCCCCCTGTGCCACTAGTGCGGAGCTGAGTGCCAAGCTGTTTATTACGGTTGCCAGCATTCCCATCTGGTCACCCTTTACGCGGTCAAAGCCTTTCGAAGCACCGCTCAGGCCTCGAAATATATTTCCACCCCCAATGACGATACCGATCTGTACGCCCATTGCGGCGATCTCCCGGATCTGTGTTGCGTACTCGCCCAGACGTACTTCGTCTATGCCATATTGTTTACCACCCATCAGCGATTCGCCGCTTAACTTTAATAAGATACGTTTGTATTGAGCCATTTTGTTGTTATTATTATGTTGTTGGTTTGTTATGAATTCCATGAGACTTCTTTAAATGCGTATCGCCTCTGGCTGCCGTCGCGTAGCCGGAGGATCAGATGGCCGGTTGGCTCTATCTCCTTGATGGAGGCTTCGAATGAGCCGCCACTGTCCGTAAAGCCGTGATAGCCCGTGCCGCGATAAAGGGCGGAACGATAGGCTGTGCGTATCTCCTCATACTCCTCTTGTAAGAGGTGGAGGTAGCGGGCGTAGAAGATGTCCAGAAAGCGGTGCAACACTTTGTCCGTATCGTATGCTTGCCCCGTAATCTGCGTCAGCGACACAGGGTTGGGCGCATCGCTTCGAAAGAGCTGCTGGTTGAGGTTCAGTCCGATGCCGATGATGGAGCAATAGAGGAACTGTCCGGAAAGGTCATTTTCGATCAGCATGCCGCATATTTTGCGCTCCTTCCAGTAGACGTCGTTCGGCCACTTTACAGTAATGTCTGTCGTGTAGGTGCTCAGTGTCTCCTTTATGCTCAGTGCCGTTATCTGCGAGATGAGGAACTGACGGTTGCTGGGCAGACAATTGGGATAGAGCAGCACGCTGAAGGTTAGGTTCTTTTCCGGTTCTGCCTCCCAAGTGTTGCCTACTTGTCCGCGGCCAGCCGTCTGGTGGGGGGTGACGGCTACGCTGCCTTCCGGCAGCTGCTCTCGCTGCATACATTCGCGCAGCCAGCTGTTGGTGGAGGCTGTTTCTGCTATTCGTAGTATGCGTGGGCTTTCTCCTTTTTTACTCATGATATGCCTCTCTGATCTTTTTGGGTAGTTTGGCCAGTACTTCGCAATAGGAGTGGTGTATCCAGTGCTTGATCTCTCCGTCCGGCATGTCGCGGTTCAGGTAGATGCGGTTCCAGTACTTGCGGTTAAAGTGCCAAGCCGGCTCGACGGCGTTATAGCGATCGCGCAACTCCTCTACATAGTCCGTGCTGCATTTGAGCGAGATAGAGGGCTCTTCCGCGTCTAGGGGCAGTAGCAGAAACATCTTTCCCTCCACTTTAAAAACCAGCGACACGTCGTCGAAGGGGAAGCACTCCGTGGCGTTTCTTAGCGACAAACCATATTCTCGTATTTCTTCCACATTCATATTCTTTTTTCTTTATTGTCAGAGGCAAGGGGCGTAGAAGGCATCATCTATATGTTCCAGCTCATCGCCCTCTTTACCTTTAATTATTGTAATCACATCAAATCGAACCGGCAGGCAGACATTGAAGTAGCGGGCGTAAGCATCGGCTGCCGCCACGATGCGACGAATCTTTTTGCTGTCCACCGCCTCTTCGGGGGAGATAAGATAATCTGCCGAGCGAGTTTTTACTTCCACAACGACCAGCATCTGATCGGCAGTTGCCACCAGATCGAGTTCATAGTGATGCCAGTGCCAATTACTATGCAATATGGTGTAGCCTTGCTTTTCCAAGTAAGCACGTGCTTGTGCTTCCCCCTCTTTTCCTGTGTCGTTTCGTATAGCCATCTTGATTCAATTGCACAAATATAGCAATTTTCTTTTTTATTTCACCTTTCGCTTGTACATTTGCGATCTATGAAGCTACTACGCAAATATTCAGTCTCCCAGCCTAGTCATCCGCGAGTGCATAAAGTATCCTTTATGCTCAATGAGGAGGAGCAGAGTGTGGTAAACCGTTACATGAAGAAATATAAGATAGAGAACAAATCTCGATGGTATCGGGAAACAATCCTTTCGCATATTCTGAAAACACTCGAAGAAGACTATCCAACCCTTTTCAACGAAAACGAAATGAGACGATGACCCCCTTTGACGATACCTATTTCATGAAGCAAGCGCTGGTAGAGGCGCGTGCGGCGGCGGCTGATGGCGAAGTGCCTGTCGGTGCTGTAATTGTATGCAACAACCAGATTATAGCTCGTGCCCATAACCAGACCGAGCGGCTGAATGACCCTACTGCCCATGCCGAGATGCTGGCCATCACGGCTGCAGTCGGAGTGCTGGGCGCCAAGTACCTGACGGGATGCAGTCTTTATGTAACAGTAGAGCCTTGCATTATGTGTGCCGGAGCCATTGGCTGGTCGCAGCTTAGTACCATTGTGTACGGAGCGTCAGACGAAAAAAGAGGCTTCCAGCAATATGCGCCAAAAGCCCTCCATCCAAAAGCAATACTGAAAAGCGGCGTTCTTGAGTCTGAATGCCGCGAAGAGATGACGAAGTTCTTTCAACTCCGCAGATAAACGAGGTTAGAGCTTACTTTACCTCCTCGTAGTCTACATATTCCCCTTCGTCCTTGGGGAATATCTTTTTCTTGGGAGGCTCTTCGCGAGGCGTTGAGGTGCTTGCACCTTTCGAAGCGTTGTCGGTCATCGTCTGCCGACGCTTGCTTTCCCTTTTTGTGCTGTTATTTCCTCCTCCAAACAGGATGCTCTTTACCGTACGAATGATAGAGAACCCCATGAGGAACACCAACAAGACAAACATAAAAAACAGGATAAACAAAAACTTAAACATACGCTGATATTTATAGATTCATTGACAATAAAAACAGAAAGGAAGGAAACCTTGTTTATTTCTTTCTGTTAAAAACAGACAAGATTATATAGAGAAGGATTGTGCCTGAGATACCCAGCATACCGAACAGTGCCACAAACAGGACCGCACAGACCACCAATATATAGCGAAGCTCGTTCCCTCTCCAAGTAAAGGACTTAATCTTGAGTGAGAACATGGGTACTTCGGATACCAATAGCAGCGAAGTAACCACCGAGAGAACCACGACAACCGATACAAACAGTTCTTCGTTTGCATGCACTATCGGTAGTACTGAGCAACCGACAGCTGCCCATAACAGAGCATGCGCCGGAACGGGTAAACCGATAAAGGAGGTAGTTTGCCGTTCATCCACATTAAACTTGGCCAGGCGCAACCCGGAAAATGCCGGAATAACAAATGCCAAGTAAGGGATGTAGACATTCAACGACCCGAACGGCAAAGCCGTACAGGCTTGCCCCAACAACCAAAATACTACCATACCGGGTGCTACACCAAAGCTTACTACATCCGCCAACGAGTCGAGTTCCTTCCCAATCGGGGAGTAGGCCTTCAACAAGCGAGCGGCAAAGCCGTCAAAAAAATCGAACACAGCAGCTATGATAATCCAATAAGCGGCTAGCTCCAGATTACCTTCCAACGCCATTACGCTGGCCACGCAACCCGATACTAAGTTCAGGCAGGTGATCGTGTTCGGTATATACTTTTTGATATTCATTCTTTTTATTCTTACTATCCGTTACATTTCCCCAGACGGGCAATTGCTGTTTGGTTTCCTATTACCTTTTGATCCATTTCGATCAGCACCTCGGTGCCTATAGGCAAGTAGAGGTCTACCCTTGAACCGAATTTAATAAAGCCCATCTGTTCGTCTACCCGGCAAGTCTCGCCAACGCGGGCATAGGTCACAATGCGTCGAGCCATTGCTCCGGCAATCTGACGAGCCAAGATGTCTACTCCGCTTTTTGTGGTAATTACTACGGCCGAGCGTTCATTCTCCGTACTGCTTTTTGGAAGGTAGGCAGCCATGAAGCGACCATTCTGATGAGATACGTGTTTTACCGTCCCGTTTACCGGAAACCAGTTGGCATGCACGTTAAATATGGACATGAAGATGGATACTTGCAGCCTCTTTTCGTGAAAGATTTCGTTCTCCATCACCTCCTCGATTGCTACGATGGTGCCATCGGCCGGCGCAATAACCAAACCTTCTGAATCGTAGGGGAAACGGCGGAACGGGCTGCGGAAGAAATTAAGTACCAATAAAAATAAAACGGAGGAAAAAAAAGCAACAGAATAGAACCATCCGCCTTTCCCTATCGTATGATACAATACAATATTTACGATAAATAATACCGTAAATAGCGTTAGTAGTAATCCTGTTCCCTCTTTATGTACCTTCATTCTTTAGTTGTGTAGACAATGTTTTTATACTATCAATCTGCAAAAATATTCATTTTTACCGAATATCAAAAATATATCGGACCTAGACGGCTTCTATTTTATTTAATTCTACGTACCAAAGATAACCTTTTACTTTGGAATACCCCATGCGATGGATCAAATTCATATAGTCAGCTACTTGCTTGTGGTGGCGTTTGTTGGGGTTGCTTCCGAACTTATAGTCCACAATTACAACCTCTTGGCCGGTTATTATCACCCTATCTGGGCGTTTGGAAGTTTCTTTTCCAACCAGAATATCTATCTCGTTGAGTACTCGTGATGTACCGTTATACCAATTTTCAACTTCTGGCGTATTTAACAATTCTTCCAGACGTGCAATCAGCTTTCCCGCTTCCTCGCGGTTGATAATCCCCTCTATCCGATAATTTTCCACTGAGGCCGGTATGTCTGCTTTCGTGCGGATGCAGCTTAACACTTCGTGCATCAGGGCGCCATGCTTGCGTTTTGCATTGTCGAAGAAAAAGCCTTTCCCATGTAGACGTAGTTGCAGCCGGTCGTCTGGTGAAATGGAGCAAAGACGACTCATTGCCACCTCGCTGACTGATGCCGATTCGGTTTTTACTATTGTCGGACGCCACTCTTCGCCAAGCTCGAAAGTAGCTGTTTCCATGTCGAAAGACGGTGGTAAAGGCAGTAGTTTATCCCCCTCGCGCGTTGTTGTCACTTCGGTTGAGAGGCCAGCCCAGAGTAAATCGGCTATGGAGTTGATTCTCTCCACCTCTCCTGTCGTTTCGTTGATCTTTTTGGGCTGTGGGGCGAAGACGATCAGTTCCTCTTTAGCCCGCGTAAAGGCTACGTACAGCGTGTTCAGGTTGTCGATAAAGGCATGAAGCCGTTCGTCGAAATAGTCCTCAGCAAAGATGGTATTGCTTAGCCCCTGACTGTAACGTACGGGGACAAGGCGCATCCGGTTGAATGGCTTTTCATGTGGATGGCACCAAAGAATGACCGGTTTCACCGCCTTGTGGTCGATCTCCCAATCTCCGAATGGTAGGATCATTGCTTTAAAGCCCAGCCCTTTCGATTTGTGCACGGTCAGGATGCGGATGGCATTCTGACCATCCGGCGTGGCAATGGTTTTGCGGTAGCCCGATTCGTCCCACCATTTCAAAAAACGACCTAGGTCTGCAGTTTCTTTCTGGGTGTATTCGGACACCATGTCCAGAAAAGCCTGCACAAACACCTGCTCGTTATCAGGGAAGAAGTCTGCAAAAAGGCGGAACAACCCTTCACTGATCTCATAAAGTGATTGGCGTGCGAGTGTTCGTAGGGCAGTCTTTACCTCCGGTGGGAAGGCTTTGATGAAAGGTTCGTCACCTTCCGTCATCTCTCCTAGCAGGACTGTATAGGCAAAACGTGCCAATTGCTCGTTCGTCCGATCCTCTGGATTTTTCAGGTGGCGCAGCAGGGCAATCAAAAAGCGGACAGACGGCGAACCGCTGACAAACAGCGCTTCGTCCGACAGAATATCATATTGATAGTGGGCAGAGGCATGTTGCTCTTTGTAGCTGAGAAGTGTGTCAGCCACCAGAGCTCCTTCCTGGTTGGTTCGCACTAGGATGGCGATGTCTTTAAGGGCATACCCCTTATCCTGTAGTTCTTCCAATGTGCCGGGCAGACGGTTCAGAACCTCCTCTTTCCAGTCTGTTTCTTCGTCTCGAGAGATGAAGTTGACCTTTACGTGTCCCTCTTTCTCTCGGAATGGAGGGGGCACCAGCTGGTAGCTCTTGTCATATGCCGACATGATTTTAGTAAAGAATTGTTCTCGTTGCTTTTCTGTTAGCGAAGAGGTTTCCAGCGTTTCGTTATAAAAGCTTTGCAGCAAGGCGGGTGCTGCCGTGAAAAAGGTGTTGTTGAACTCCACGATGTTAAGGCAACTGCGCCAATTCTCTTTTAGCGTGTCCTGCTGTACCTCTTCAGGCATGAAGTCCTGTTGCACCTGCTCGTCCAGTAGTCTCCAATCGGAGTTGCGAAAGCGATAGATGCTTTGCTTTACGTCGCCTACAATCAGATTGTCGCGTTGGTGCGACAGGCTTTCACGGATCAGTGGACGGAAGTTTTTCCATTGCATCCCGCTCGTGTCCTGAAATTCGTCTATCATATAGTGGTCTATCGCCGTCCCTGTCTTTTCGTAGATGAAAGGGGCGTCGCTGCCGTCTATCACCTTGTTGAGCAGTTCGGTCGTGTCGGCAATGAGCATAACGTTTTTCTCTTCCCGGTAAAGGGCTATCTGGCGAGACACGTCCGTCAGGATACCCAGTGTGTAGTAATAACGAACAATTTCGCGAGCTGTGTTATAGTAGGTCAGGTTGGCAAAGAGGGCAATAATTCCTTTTACGCAATCATTCAGTCCAGCTTCATAGACTGTGCCGATAATTTGCTTCATGGCAGGCGTTGCGGTCTTTGTGTACCAGACGGATTCATTATCTGCCAAGCCGTTGAAGGTCATGTTTGGTTCCTTCATCTCTCCCCGTTGCAACCGTTCTAGGTAGAAGAAGGGCGACCGACTGACTCCTTTGAAGTCCGTTAGTTGCAGAGCGAACTGACTGATTAGCTTCAACCCGTCTTCACCCAGCTTGCGGGCTTCTGCTTCGACGGAGCGGATAATAGCGTACAGGTCGTTTTTGTACGTTTCCAGTGCCTTTTTGTCTTCGATGTCGTGGCTTACCTCGTCGCTGAAAGCTTTATAGTTTTCTTTGAACACTTCGCGACTGAGCGCCATAATGTCCCGTCGGAGGTTCCATTCCCCTCCGCCTTCCACCTTCTCTTCGGCAAAACGGAGCAGCCAACCTAACAGCTCTTTGCTTTCCGGCTTCTCAAGGTCAGCCAGCAGGTTGTCTATTGCCTCGGTAAGTACTAGGTCTTGATCCATTTCTATGCCATAACCACCTTGCAGGCCGATTTCGCGCGTAAAGGCGCGCATGGTCTGTTGGAAGAAGCGGTCGATGGTGCTGATGTTGAATGCCGAATAATCGTGTAGTATGTGGATTAATATCTGTCCTGCCTGTCGGCGTACTTGTAGGTCGGTAAGCCCGTAAGTTTGGGTCAACATCTCAATGTAATCAGACTTATATCCGGATGAAAGGCGATGTAGTTCCTCTACGATACGGCTCTTCATCTCGTCCGTTGCCTTGTTGGTAAAGGTGACGGCCAGGATGCGGCGGTAGGCACCGGGGTGCGTAAACAGCAATGTCAGGTAGACACCGGTCAATTTATGTGTTTTTCCTGCTCCTGCAGAGGCTCTGTAAACGGTTAGCATAGGCGCATCAGATAATACGGCTCTTGGTGTAGCCCTCTTTTTGCAAAAGATCTAACACTTTGGGGCGCAAATCGCCTTGTACCAGTATCTCGCCCTCTTTGGCTGATCCACCGACACCACATTTTACTTTCAGTAGTTTACCGAGAGCAGCCAGATCTTCCGCCGTACCGCGAAATCCGGTAATGAGCGTGACGGCTTTTCCGCTACGATTTTTCTTATCCAATTGGATGCGTAGCAGTTGTTTCTCCTTTGGTATTGTCTCCTCCTCGCCCTCTTCTCCGTTGTTATAGCTGAAGTCGGGGTTGGTGGAATACATCACGCCTAGTCTGTCTTTCCAGTCGTTGCCTTTCATAATCCTTTTCTTTTAATTAGAAAGCTCAAAGCTACGAAATATTATTGAAATGCCGGACTACTCCTTGTAAAAGGGTATCGTAATAACTAAAAAATATCTTTAGCAATCCTGCTGTCCGACTACAACTGGGCCATGTCCAATATGGTATGTATAATATTTGCGTGCTTTTCCCATCCCCGTTTCGGGCTATAAATCAATTGTTTTCCTTGCGAATAGATGCAGATATTGAAAGAGGATTTTGAGGCGAATAGACTTGATAATTGTTTGAAAGGTACTGTTAATGAGTACCGGTGTTCCCAGTTGGGTAGTTTTTTTGCTTCCAGATACAAATTTTGTGGGATTCCACTTATTACCAGTCCGGAAGTACCGTTAAAAGACACGGAGTCTGCTACGGTCATTCCTTTCTGGCAATAAGTAAAATTCACTGTTGCTGAATCACTTTTTGTTTTATATGTTATGTCTATCGTCAGGTCTCCATTTCCACGTTCTTCAAATAGTGATAGTGGATAGATAAAATACAATATTCCATCCGATTGATGGTTGGCAACATAATACTTACTAACATTCTGACCGAAAACAGAGAAAGAAACAAAACAAAATAAAATGATTAGCTTGTTCATAATCTATATATAAAAAGGGTTGGGTGTGAATGAAATTTCTCGTTATTCTCCGTAGACCACGACCATATAAGTACTTACGATGCCCAGTATTGAGGAGGCGTCATAGTCTACATGGTGAATCTTTTTGATGCCCGCTGATTTAGCGGCAGTTTGAATGCTTGCATCTCCAGTAGTTACCAATCCCAGAATACCTTGACATTTGGCTACACCTACTTTAGACGACCCCGTGTTGCCTGTTACGGCTACCGGTCCTTTTACCTTTACATATGCCCAAGCCGAAACAGGTGATTGTACCACGGCACAACTCGACATTAAGGCAACAATAGAAACAACCATACCTGCAAATAATAATTTTCTTTTCATAAAAGTAGTCTTTTAAAGTGAATAATCGTTTTAGTCTAGTTTGTATAAACGAGCAATGAATGAAGCTTTATGGCTTGTTCCTTACTTGCGTTACAAAAGTAGTTAGTTGCAAACTATGATAGGAATCACTAGGTTAATAATAGGGTATTATTACAACAATGAATGATTTGCCATGGTCTCATTAAAACAATTTAGGTTTCATTGCAACAATATAGCTCTTATTCTTTGTCCAGTAATATTTGCTGAAGGTATTCGGATGGCGTTGTTCCCGTCTGTTGACGGAAGTTACGTATGGCTGTTGCTTTCGAGCGAAAGCCTACATCAAAAAAGGTCTCGTGAATCCCCTTTATCTTCTGATGTTCGATGATGTAAATAAATTCTTTTATTCGATAAGTGTTAACCATCTCATAAAAGCTATCATACCCAGCCTCCTTGATCGTTTTGGATAGGGTGGTACGATTGGTGCATAATAGGGATGAAAGCTCAGCAATCGTTAAATCAGGGTCTCGCCAGACTTTCTGTTCGTCCAATAGCCGTAACATTGTCCCCTGCAACGGCGATGCTGTCAGAGGCTCTGCTTGTGTGGTCTCTTCTTTGGAGGGGATAATTGAGGGGATCTGATTATCTATGGGAAATTGTAGGCGGATAAATAACTCATGATAGGTCATTGTAAGACAGAAACATAGAAAATAGAATTGAAGCACAAAGTAGCTAATGCTTGTTCCGGTAAACGACCAAATAAAGTAAAAAAGCAGAACACCTATCATCCCTAAACAGTATCCGTGTATCCAGCGAAGGTTGACACGGCTCCGGGTATGTATGTAAGGAAGGAAAAATACATAAATAGTGCTGATAATCATGTAAAGTAGAAACGCCATACGAAGCCAGATGTTGTATTCTCCCAAATGTTGGAATATATCCTCTAATGAGTATAGCTTTCTAAATTCGGGCTGGAATATTAACAGAGCGAGGTTGATGAGTAGATAGGGGGAAAATAGCAGTATAAGATTTCGTATAGATTGCTTACCTGAATTGATAATTGAGATAGGATACAGATTCATAATGAAAATCATAAACATGGAAATGTTGAGACTTATCATCGAAAACACCTCTTCCGTTATTTTTCTTGTGTCATAGTAGTGGTAGATAACGCTTCCAAGCATCATTGTGCCGCATGTTGTAAAGCTGATAATTAGCATTACTCTTGCCCAGTCACCCTCTTTTCTCCGTAAAAACAACAATATGGCGCACAATATCGCCCCAAAAGGAGTAAAGTGCAGCATCATATTTAACAGCATGTCTAATATATTCATATCTATTTACTCTCTACTTACTCTTTACGCCCAAATTTTACTCGTCCCATGGGGCAAAGATACGAATAATTTAAAGTAATTAAGAACTAGTACTTAGTACTTATACCGGAGATTTTTAATTAATCTTCCACGTTTCACACCTCCATCTATCTGTCGCTCTGCCAGTTCGTGTGAAACGTGTAATTCTTGATCAACTATTTTCTTTTCCGTAATATCCTGCTGCTACATATATCGGGGCACGCTTAAAGCCAATATTACACAATTTATGCTGGTCTAAAAGTTCTTTCAGCCGTCTATTAGCGGGTGTCCGGGTCGGTATTCACAGAGGCGTGTCTAGGCGTGCTACCACTATATATTGATACAAAGATAATGTGTATTTTGTGAAACCACCTATGTGATTCAGATAAACCACCTATGTGAATCATATGAATCACCTATGTGGTTTATATGAATCACCAATGTGATCTTTTAAAAATGTCCTGACAAAAATACTACTGTTTTGCGTGCTTTGAAACAATAAAAGCCAATCTGTTTCATAGACGATTTTACGATAAAAAACATAATTAAATATTTGGAAAACCGTATGTTACGATATTAACTTAGCTGTGCGAAACGAGTTAAAATCCGTCGGAATACATAATTTCAATAATAAAATCTATATTTATGGTACAGTTAAGAAAGTTTTTGAACCAGCTTTATTGCTTGTTTTTAACCAAGGGAAATGCATTGAGTCGTCAGTTGCCAACGGTAAGTGTTGCTGTGGCAACGAAGCCTGCAAACCTGTTACTTCAAATGGAGGCGTACTTGCAAGCGCATTTTGAGTTTCGGTATAATCTGGTGTCTGAAGAAACGGAGTATCGGGAGATAAGCGTGCAGGAAAATGTATTTTATCCGGTTACTCAGCGCGAATTGAACAGCTTTTGTATTGAAGCTCGTAAGAATGGGATCGAATGTTGGGATCGTGATATTTCCCGTTACATAAATTCCCGGAATATAGAGGAATTCCACCCGTTCCGTTTGTACATACAGGAACTGCCGGAGTGGGACGGTACGGATCGTTTGAGGAAGTTGGCTGGACGGGTATCGGAGAATACCCTTTGGGTCTCCGGATTTCACCGCTGGATGTTGGCTATGGTGGCGCAATGGATGGAAATGGATTCGCTGCATGCAAATAGCGTAGCTCCGGTATTGATTAGCCGGAAGCAGGGTAAGCAGAAATCCACCTTCTGTAAGATGCTGCTTCCCGCAGCTTTACAACGCTATTATACGGATAGCGTTGACCTGAATTCCTTCGCACAGACGGAACAAAAACTAACGATGTTTGGATTGATTAACCTGGATGAGTTTGATAAAATACCGGTACAGAAAATGGCATTACTTAAAAATCTGATGCAGATGGCAGGTTTAAGTATCCGCAAGGCGCATAAGAAATGTTTTCGCCCGCTTCCTCGTATGGCGTCTTTTATTGCGACTTCCAATCAGAGGGATTTACTGACCGACCCGAGTGGCAGCCGCCGTTTTCTGTGTGTGGAGATAGAAGATAAGATTGATTGTTCCCCGATAGACCACGATCAGATTTATGCCCAGTTGAAAGCCGAACTTCTCGCTGGCGAGCGTTATTGGTTTACGGGTCAGGAAGAAGCCGAGATTATGTCGGCGAATGCTTCTTTTTATAAACATGCGATGGAAGAAGAACTGTTTCATACCTGTTTTCGTACTGCGGAAGCCGGCGAGGAGTCATTGTCTATATCTGCTGCTGATATATTCCAGCGTCTGAAAAAATATAATCCGTCAGCAATGCGTGGCGTATCT
>JAVVRI010000028.1:21235-21796 GCA_036654795.1 Tannerellaceae bacterium | reverse complement strand
TCAGCCGTCGATTAGCGGTTGTCCGGGTATATCCACAGAGGCGTTGGAAGTCCAGGCGCGTCATGCGGATGATTCATATAAATCACCTATGTGAATCATATGAATCACCTATGTTCTTTAAGCGAATCACCTATGGTTTGAATAAGGAGGTGCTCGTAAAGTACCTCTTTATTTCACGTTTCACCGTAACATGCAGTCCATTATAATGTTATGCCTGTGAAAGGAGATTCGGATATTTCTATTTTAAGGTCATTTCAGGAAAATTACCCAGATTAGCTTCTGCCTCAGCCATGATCAGTAACATCTCTGAAGCAAGCTATTGTTCTACCTTGAGATAAAAAGTTTATCACTTATATAGCGGACATTCATAGTATACATTATCTTTGTCACTCAGAAACATATTATACTCATGAACACACAAACATCTAACACCCGCCCGCTGACCGCCATTGTGCTGGGAGCTAGTGGACGAGGCAAGCTCTATGGAGACTATGCCCTGAATCATCCGGAAGATTTACAGATTATTGGTATTGCAGAACTGGTAGAACTCCGCCGTACGAT
>JAVVRI010000028.1:0-21225 GCA_036654795.1 Tannerellaceae bacterium | reverse complement strand
ATTTACGGCGACAAGTATCATGTACCAACCGAAAACCGCGTAGCCACATGGCAGGAGTTGCTGGAAAGGCCTCCGTTTGCAGACGCTGTGATCATTGCGACTCCCGATCATTTGCATTATGCCCCCTGCATGAAGGCGCTCGATATGGGGTATGACATTCTGCTGGAAAAGCCTATCGCACAGACGGAAGAGGAATGTCGTACGCTGGTAGACTATGCCCGCCAGCGAGGAAAGATTGTCGGACTGACGCATGTGCTGCGCTACTCTCCCTACTTTCTGAAGTTGAAGGAGATGGTAGACAGCAAGGCTATTGGCGACTTGGTCAGCATCCAGCACTTTGAGCCGGTGGAATATACGCACATGGCGCACTCCTACGTGCGCGGCAGCTGGCAGGACTCTAAGAAAAGCACGCCGTTTGTACTTGCCAAGTCGAGCCACGACTTGGACATCCTCCACTGGATCATCGGCAAACCGTGCAAAAAGGTAGTTGCCTTTGGCGGACTGACGCACTTTAAGGCGGAGAATGCACCGAATGGTTGCGCAGCACGCTGTACGGATGGCTGCCCGATGGAAAGCACCTGCCCCTACTCCGCCTTGAAGATTTATTATCGCGACCGTAATTGGCTCTATGTCTTCGACCTGCCGACCGATCCCGCCGCGCAAGGGGATGTTATCCTTGAGAATCTGCGTAGCGGTGCTTACGGCAAGTGCGTCTATCATTGCCAAAACGACCAGCCGGATCATTACATGATGCTGATGGAGTTTGAAGGGGGCGTAACCGTAAGCTTCTCGATAGAAGGTCTGACCTCTTACAGCGGACGACGTACCCGCATCATGGGTACGCGCGGAGATATTGTGGGAGACATGGAGCAGTTTGTACACACCGACTTCCTTACTGGCAAAGCAACAACATACAACGCCAACGCCATTGATGCCCTCAACTACGAGGGCGTTGGCCACGGAGGAGGGGATGCGGGCATGATTCATGACTGGATTGAGGCCATCCGCCATCAGGATGCTTCCCTTATGACCACCCCACTCGATGCCTCACTGGAAAGCCACCTCATCGCCTTTGCGGCAGAAGAAAGCCGCCGGAAGGGCGAGGTGATAGAGATCAGATAAACATGAGAACTAACTACCGGCGCTTTATGCTTCCGGTAGTTAGTTCTCTACCTTTTTATATTCAATTGTAAACCAAAACGTAGAACCCTCTCCCTCCTTGGAGATTACGCCGATACGACCACCCATACGCTGTATGATTGTCTGACAGATGGAAAGCCCCAAACCTGTTCCCTGCACAAAGTTATCTAGCTTGACGAAGCGGTCGAAAATAGTAGGCAGCTTCTCCCTCGCGATACCTCGACCGGTATCCGTAACATAAAAATAGAGATCGGAGTTATTATTTATCAGGCGGTATCCAATCGAGATTCTTCCTTTGGAAGTAAACTTCAAAGCATTACTGAGGAAGTTGTTCAATACTTGCGTGATACGCATCTTTTCAGTATAAAGTACGCAGATAGGCAGCATTTCGTCAAAACAGATTACCAGATTATCCGTCGTTACGCGCATACGGGTTTGCTGAACCAGTCCGTTTATCAGTCCATTAATATCTACGAGCGTATAAACAAATGCAAGGGCGTTGGATTCAATCTTCGACAGGTCCAATATGTCGTTGATTAGTTGAAGCAGAAGCTCATTGCTGTTGGAGATGATGTCGACATATTCTTTCCGTTCCTCCTTATCATCCGTCGTAGCCAAAATGTTCGAAAAGCCGATAATAGCATTGAGCGGAGTACGTATCTCGTGACTCATGTTGGCCAAGAAGGCGCTTTTTAATTCGTTCGATTGCTTCGCTGCTTCTAGTTCTATCTCTATCCGCTTCTTCTCGGTAATATCCTCCATGCGCAGAATGCCGCCCAACATACGTCCCTCATCATCCAGTATCGGGTTAGCTGTAATATCCACCAATCGCTCGGTGATTGGTACGATATGATTGGTTGTCTGCCCTGTACGTAACATATCTTTCAGTGCGCACTTCTCGCAGGGCTCTGTGCGTCCGAACATATTCTCGTAACACTTGGAACCGGGGACGTAACACTTACCATTATTTATACGACTCATCGTCTTGATAGACTGCCATTGCACGACATAATTCGTATCAATATAAACCAGTCCGATATTAATATTACTAAACACCAGCATATTCATCCGTATAGCCGTCTCGGCTTCCTCCTTAGCAATACGCAATTTATTCTCCGTTATGCGCTGCTCGGTAATGTCCCATCCGGCCTGCAACAACCAAGTGCGCTCATTTCTATTTTTTATGATCGCTTTTGCGTTGATAAAGATTCTTTCTTCACCATCAGACCGCGTGTATTGCTCGATGAAGGTACTCTTCTCATCGGCAGCAATAAATTTCTGATCGACTAGGCGGCAAGCCGCACCCTTTTCTTCACCATAGATTTCGAAGTCGTTACGACCGATTATATCCTCTTTCTTTAGCATCGATTGCGACTCGGCCGCCTTGTTCCAATAAAGATAGCGATAATCCCTTTCTACATCCTTTACAATGACCGGCATAGGCAGATTGTCCAATATCTCGCTCAGCAGAGCATTATTCTCACTCTGTTCCGAAAGACGCTGGATGTAAAATTCTATTTCATTGCTATCCTTATTCCGTGTCATCTCGAAGGTCGTCCAAAGGAGCACAACCCCCTTACGCTTACACGACAGATAGTTGGACGAGCGAAGCATATCGAGGTCATATTTCTTCTCCCGCGGTTGGTAAGAACCATTAATAATGCTCTTTTTCTCTTCATCCGAATAGAGAGGATTATCCATTAGGTTAATCTTGTGCCCACGTTCGAAAGGTTTAATATCAATCAAATCCATGAACGCCTGATTGTAAGAAATCACATTCAATTCTTTATCAAATAAGACCGTAGCGATCGGCATTCGATAGAAAATCTTGTGAAAGTAATCGTAATACTTAATATCGTTCCTATTCTCCTCCTTGCAATAACTATTCTCCTTAAGCAGTTTTTTCTTGCAGCGAAATGCAAATACGCCAATAGGCAGAACTCCTGCAAGAAAGCCAAGCCCAGTAAACAATCCTATTGTTAACAATTGATCCATATTGAGACTATATTTGATTAATCATAATAACATAATTCAGATGCCGATTGACGTCCCTCTACAACTCTCCATAACCAGAACGCCCCTCATCGCTTTTAGCCATCAAACAATATTTGAATATCATAGGAAAACACTTCAGACAGACTAGCCAATAAAAATGCCCGAATTTAATAATAAATTCTGAAATTAATCAAAAGAGTACTGCTGTATTATCTTAAATCAATAAAAATACATATCTTTGGTCGTCAAAAACAGTTATACATCTTAAAGATTATGTCAGATAGCATTGTTATTATCCCTACGTATAACGAAAAAGAAAACGTAGAAAGCATTATTCGTACCGTGTTTGGTTTAGAAAAGGAGTTCAACATTCTGATCATCGACGATGGTTCGCCCGATGGTACGGCTACTATCGTAAAGACACTGCAAAAAGAATATCCGGAACACCTTTTCATGGTGGAACGCAAAGGGAAACTAGGTCTGGGCACCGCTTATATCTGTGGTTTCAAGTGGGCTATTGCTCACAAGTACGATTACATATTTGAGATGGATGCTGACTTTAGCCATAACCCGACCGACTTACCTAAATTATATGCTGCCTGCAGTGAGCAAGGGGGCGATTTGGCTGTAGGCTCCCGCTACTGCAACGGGGTGAATGTCGTTAACTGGCCGCTGGGCAGGGTGTTGATGTCTTATTTCGCTTCGGTATATGTACGCTTTGTTACGGGAATGAAAGTGCAGGACACCACCGCCGGTTTCAAATGTTACCGCCGCCAAGTGTTAGAGACAATCGACCTCGACCGCGTCCATTTCAAAGGATATGCTTTCCAGATAGAAATGAAATTTACAGCTCATAAGTGTGGCTTTAAGATCGTGGAAGTACCGATTATCTTTATCAACCGCGTGCTGGGAACTTCCAAGATGAACTCATCCATCTTTGGAGAAGCTCTCTTCGGAGTCCTCAAGCTCAAATGGTGGAGTTTCTTTCGGAAGTATCCCCAAGCGGTAAGGTAGACCCCAATTATTCCTTCAACCCTTCCAGCAGCAACCGTACAGCGCTGCTTACAGTTTCTGCTTTGAGGAGTTGGACGAACTTACTGCCTATGATAGCGCCTGCTGCATGTTTTAAGGTGACATCCAAAGTTGCTTTGTTGCTGATACCAAAACCTATGAGACGCGGATTACTTAACCCCATTGCATCAATACGACGAAAATAGGTTTGCTTCTGCTCATTAAAGCTTTGCTGTGCTCCGGTGATCGCAGCGCTAGACACCATATAGATGAAGCCACTGGTATGGGCATCAATCTGGCGGATACGTGCGTCGGAAGTTTCAGGCGTAATGAGCATGATAACCTTTAAGTTGTAACGCTCGGCAATAGCTTTGTAATTCTTCATGTAATCGGCATAAGGCAGGTCGGGAATGATCATGCCATCCACGCCAACCGTCTTGCAGCTCTGACAAAAAGCATCGAAACCATACTGCATGATGGGGTTAAGGTAACCCATCAGAATAATGGGCATACCCACCTCCACGCGAATCCCCTCCAACTGTCCGAAAAGATAACGCAACGACATGCCATTGCGCAATGCTTGCGTAGCGGCATTCTGAATCACCGGTCCGTCAGCCATAGGGTCTGAGAAGGGGATACCAATCTCCACCATATCAATTTTTTGAGCTTCCAACTCTTTTAAGATACTCACGGTGTCGTCCAAACGAGGGTAACCGGCCGGAAAGTAAACGGAAAGAATTCCATCCTTCTTTGTTTCGAATAATGCTGTAATGCGATTCATCTTCTTTGGTATTTATTATCTACTTTATTTCTTATTAATCTTCTCAATAAAAGTCTTTATCTTGGATACATCCTTCAGTCCTGGAGCGATTTCGAAACCGCTGTTCAGATCGATGCCGACTAGAAGAGGATGGTAGAGATGCAAAAGGGAAGCAGTACTATCCGGCGTAATGCCGCCACTCAACAGAAAAGGGGTTTCGCCCTGATAAGCAGAGAGCAGCGACCAGTCGAATGACCGTCCGGAACCACCATAACCGCTGCATCGGGTATCGAACAGGAAGTAATCAGCCCGCTCTTCGTATGCTTCAGTCTGCTCAAAATCGGCTGTTTCAGAGATAGCAAAAGACTTAATCACACGAATGCCTCGTTTCTTAAGGGCGTAGCAGGTGTCGGGCGACTCCTCACCATGCAATTGCAGATAGTCCAGTCCATACGTTAGCTGTCGCTCCATCATCTGCTCCGATGTGGCATTGACAAACACACCCACTGTTAACGGACGAGGCGCCCGGCATAAACAAGCGGCAAGCTGCCCGGCAAGCGCCCCCTCCTCCACACAACGCGGACTGCGGGGGTAAAAGATAAAGCCCATCCAATGAATATCAAGAGCGGATATGCTACGGATATTTTCAGCTTCTCGCATGCCACATACTTTGATCAACATAGCATCCCTCCTATAAATGCAGATAGAGCATCGCCCGGATGCGGACTCTTCATGAAAGTCTCGCCAATCAGTAAACCACGAAAACCGCAATCGCGCAAGCGACGAGCAACAACCGGATCGGGAATACCACTTTCAGAAACAAGTAGAGGGATGGACTCCTCTCCCGTCCGCTGTTTAATCACAGCGGACAAGCGGAAAGAGTTTTCCACCTCCGTTTGAAAGGTTCCGAGGTGACGGTTGTTGATGCCAAGCATATCAATCTGCGGGTTGATATGGGCAAACTCTTCTTCGGTATGTACTTCCAGCAACACTTCCAGATCGAGTGCATGCGCCAAAACGGTCAACTCAAGGCAACGGTCGGGCGTAAGGCAAGCAGCAATCAACAACACTGCGTCTGCCCCCATAGCGCGGGCTTGATAAAGCTGATACTCATCAACAATGAAATCCTTACGCAACAGAGGCAGATCCACCTTCTGTCGCGCCTGCTTCAAATCGCCCAGCGCACCACCGAAAAAATGTTCATCGGTCAACACTGAGCAGGCCGCAGCCCCCGCTCGTTCGTAGGCCGGGAGGATATCCGACACCGTAGCGTCCGCATGCAACCAGCCTTTAGAAGGGCTTTTTCGTTTAAACTCGGCAATAATGCCGGAAGGAGAAGCGGCAAGCGCCATACGCATGGAGCGCGTCGGCCGGCTCATCTGCTCACTGGCAAGCGCTAGCAACATATTAAGGCTTACGGCCTCTCGCTGATCGTCCACTTCGATGCGTTTGCAGGCAATTATTTCTTGTAGTATATCTTTCATGGTGATTGTCTATTCGTTTAATTGAATGAAAGTACAAAGCACTTGCATGGCACGTCCGCTATCTAGAGATTCGCGCGCCTCCGCGATACAATCTGCTATCGGCTTCTCCGGATGGATTACTTGGATGGCAAAAGCAGCATTCACCACCACACAATTGGTTTGTGACTCTGTAGCTGTACCTTCCAGTACACGGTCGAAGATGGCAGAGGCTTCGGCCACCGTCTCACCCCCATCCAGCTCAGCTTCCCGGATACGCGAAAAGCCGAGCATCTCCGGACTATACAGTTTCTCCTTCTCGGCCATCGAGACTTTGAAGTCCGCCGTAAGCGAGATTTCATCATAACCGTCCAAGCTATGCACAACGGCAAAGCGCGTGCCGCTCTCTTGATAGGTATAGCTGTAAAGGCGTAGCAACGGCAGGTTATAAACGCCCAGCAACTGATAAGTGGGCATTGCCGGATTAACCAACGGACCAAGCATATTAAAAAAAGTACGCACCCCAAGGCTCTTCCTTACAGGAGCCACTGCCTTCAGCGCAGGGTTAAAAAGAGGAGCATGCAGGTAGGCCAAATGGCAAGCCTCCATCGAACGTTCGAGGCGACCAATCTCGTTAGTAAACCGCACCCCGTGCTGCTCCATCACATTGCTGGCACCGCTCACTGAGGTAGCGCCATAGTTACCGTGTTTAACCACATTATATCCCGCTCCCGCCACAACAAAGCAGGCGGCCGTACTAATATTGAAGGTATTCTTACCATCACCTCCCGTGCCGACAATGTCGATAGGGCGGTAGGCACTGAGGTTTACCGGAAGACGCATATCTATCAGCGCCTCGCGAAAACCACTGAGTTCTTCTACTGAGATATTGCGCATCAAGAAGACCGTCACGAGGCTGGCTATCTGCGCATCATTGTATTGTCCGAAAGCTATCTGTTGCATGATCTCGTGCGCTTCACCACGGCCAAGATACTGATGTTCGAACAGACGATATAGTATATTTTTCATCTGAATAATTTGTATGCTCGTTTCATTTCAACCAGTTCTTTATAATTGTTTTACCTTGAGGTGTAAGGACGGATTCGGGATGGAATTGAATGCCACGGACGTCATACCTACGGTGGCGGAGCGCCATGATCTGCTGCTCATCCACATCCTCGGCAGTGATTTCCAGACATTCCGGAAAGCTCTCCCGCGAAACCACCCAAGAGTGATAGCGTCCGGCGCGAAAACCCGGTTCCAATCCGGCAAAAAGCGGATCGGAGGCAAGGAGGCGGATGTCCGAACAAATGCCGTGATGCACCTCCGTGAGGTTCGTCAGCTTCGCTCCGAAGGCTTCGCCTATAGCCTGTTCGCCCAGACAGACACCCAAAATGCTCTTTGTCGCAGCATAGCGCCGGATTAGGGGCAACAGTATGCCCGCCTCACTCGGAATGCCGGGACCGGGGGAAAGAAGTATCTTATCAAAACGCTCCACCTCATCAAGAGGCAAACAATCGTTGCGGTGTACCTCCGCCTCTGCACCCAACTCCCGTAAGATATGCAGTAAGTTGTAGGTAAAGGAATCATAGTTATCCAGTAGTAATATCTTTTTCATCTTCTTTCTGTGCTTGTATTTCTATAACACTTGTCTTAGTTTTTCAGTTTTTCAGCCAATAGGATGGCCTTCTGGAGAGCGCCCAACTTATTGTTTACCTCTTGTAACTCCCGCTCCGCATCGCTTTTAGCCACAATGCCGGCACCCGCCTGATAGTAAAGCACGCCTCCCCTACTTACGAAGGAACGGATCGTGATAGCCTGATTCAACTCGCCGTCGAAGCCGATAAAACCGATGCAACCGCCATAGGCTCCGCGGTTATGACGCTCAAGCTCAGTAATCAACTGCATGGCGCGCACTTTCGGCGCACCGCTCAGCGTGCCGGCCGGAAAGGTGTCGATAAAGCTTTTCACCGGATTGCTTCCGACATTCAGCTCGCCGCTGACGCGGGAAACAAGGTGGATCACATGGCTGTAATACTGCACCTCCTTATAGAAATCCACCCGCACATCGTGAGCATTTCGACTAAGATCGTTGCGTGCCAGGTCAACCAGCATGACATGTTCGGCGTTCTCCTTCGGGTCGGCCAGTAGCGCTTCGGTACGCTGCTTGTCCAGTGCCACCTCTCCTGTACGAAAGGCCGTACCGGCAATCGGGTCGATGCTGATTCGTCCGTCCGCCACCTTGCAATGCGTCTCCGGTGAAGAACCAAAGATACGATAGCCGCCAAAGTCGAAATAGAAGAGATAAGGAGAAGGATTAATACTTCGAAGAGCGCGATAGACCTTGAAGTCATCTCCCCGAAAAGGTTGTTCGAATCGGCGGCTGAGTACAATCTGAAACACATCCCCACGCAGGCAGTGGCGGATGCCTTGACGCACCATCTCTTTATATTCTTCTCCAGTAACAGGAGACGTTTCCAATCCATGTGTACGAAAGTTGTAAGAGGCATAGTTGCGATTGTCCAACAAGGTTTCAATCTCCTTCAGATGATCCTTTTCCCCTTCGGAGAGCAGCTCTACCATGGTCAACTCATTCTTAAAGTGGTTGAAAAGGAGAGTGTACTTATATAATATGTAGAGCATGTCCGGCGCATCATTTTCTTCGTGGTGTGCCTCCATGACGGGAATATGTTCAAAGTAACGCACAGCATCGAAGGCAGTATAGCCGAAAAGGCCGGCTGTTTTCCTGTCTGCCCCCGTCACCCGATAGCGGTCGAGGAAGGCATTCATGGCATCGGACACGGTTAAAGCCTCAGTGATCGGCGTCACTTCGCGCACACCATCCGGAAAGGTAGTAGTACACTCCCCACGGTTTATGCCGATGCTGGCCAACGGACAGAGAGCAATATAGGAAAGACTGTTCTCGTTTCCGTGGAAGTCGGAACTTTCCAACAAGGCCGATTCGGGATACATATCTCGGACTTTCAGGTAAATACTGACCGGCGTATGAAGGTCGCCCAAAACCTGCTTGCTAATGGTCTTGAATGTGTATTTCATAAGGTGGGATAATTAGAAAGATACGTGTCCATATCCTTGTCGCCACGACCGGAGACGGTCAGCACCACAATGTCAGTTGCTTGGAAGTCGATCTTCTCCAAAGCACCCAGCGCATGCGCACTTTCAAGCGCGGGGATAATCCCCTCCATACGGGTAAGGCGGTAGGCAGCAGCCAGCGCTTCGTCATCATTCACCGCTAAAACGGTTGCTCTGTGGCAGGTAGAAAGGTTGGCGTGCAGCGGCCCGATACCCGGATAGTCCAGTCCGGCGGAGATGGAATAAGGTTCCTCTATCTGCCCATCCTCATTTTGCATCACAAGGGTACGCGCACCATGGATAATCCCCTTCTTGCCAAGATGTAGCGTAGCGGCACTCATTCCGGAGCAGATGCCTTTACCACCAGCCTCAGCCAGCACAATCTTTACCCGCTCATCGTCAACATAGTGATAGATCGTACCCGCTGCATTGCTGCCACCACCTACACAGGCAATCAGATAATCCGGATAATCGCGCCCCTCATGGGCAAGCAATTGCTTGCGTATCTCCTCACTGATGACCGATTGCAAACGTGCCACCATGTCGGGGTAAGGATGCGGCCCAACGGTGGAGCCTATGATATAATAGGTATCCGAAGGGTGGCAGCACCAGTCGCGGATGGCCTCGTTCGTTGCATCCTTCAACGTCATGTTACCGGACGTAACCGGTACTACGGTAGCCCCTAGCAACTGCATTTTCTGAACATTAACATGTTGGCGCTCAATATCCGTCTGCCCCATGTAGACAATACACTCCATATTCATCAAGGCGCAAACGGTAGCCGTGGCAACACCATGCTGACCGGCTCCTGTCTCGGCAATGATACGCGTTTTCCCCATGCGCCGTGCCAAGAGGATTTGACCGACGGTGTTGTTAATCTTGTGGGCACCGGTATGGTTCAAGTCCTCCCGTTTCAGATAGATTTTGCAACCATACTTCTCGCTCATGCGATGGGCAAGATAGAGGGGGGAAGGGCGGCCAACATAGTCGCGTAGCAGCTCCTCGTACTCATGGCGAAAACTTTCACTTTCCATTATTTTAAGGTAATTGCTTCGAAGCTCATCCACGCACCGGTGAAGTATCTCCGGAATGTATGCTCCGCCAAACTCACCATAATATCCCTCTTCATTTACTTGATATGTTTTCATCTGTTTTTATGTTTTTAAATTATTATTTCAAGGCATCATAAACGGCACATAAACGAAAAGAGGCCTGCCGCAAGTGCGACAGACCTCTTTTCGTTTATATTATGGATATAAATATATACAAGCCTTCGTTCCTTACGACCTTTTGAGTTGTAGGGAGCGCCACCAATATGTATTTACTAACATTGTTCTCATTTCTTTTTTGTTTATTACGACCGCAAATATATGTATTCCTTTACAAACAGCAAACGTTTTGGATATTTATTTCAAAAACAAGTCATACGAGACTCGCTTAACGCGAGAATGCACCAAAGAACCAAGTCGGCGTTTTGATGCAATCGTTCTAAATATCGAATAGTTGGGTGGAAAGGTAACGTTCACCCGTATCAGGCAGTAGGACTACAATCGTCTTGCCTGCATGCTCCGGCTGTTGAGCCAACTTAACGGCAACGCAAACAGCAGCGCCGGAAGAGATGCCAACCAGCAAACCTTCCCTTTGAGCCAGTTTACGGGCGGTAAGAATCGCATCATCGTCTTCTACAGATACGACTTCGTCTACCACGGTTGCGTCATATATTTTAGGGATGAAGCCTGCACCAATTCCTTGTATTTTATGCGGTCCCGGTTTTCCTCCGGAGAGAACCGGACTATTCGCCGGCTCTACCGCCACGATGTGTACCTTCGGATTATGCGCCTTCAGGCCGGCTCCTACGCCGCTGATAGTTCCACCCGTACCCACACAGGCCACGAAGATATCCACCTTTCCGTCCGTATCTCTCCATATTTCTTGAGCGGTGGTACGGACATGTATAGCAGGGTTAGCCGGATTTTCAAACTGTTGCAGGATAACTGAGCCGGGCGTTTCGTCGCGAAGCGCTTCCGCTCTGCCAATAGCGCCCTTCATCCCCTCCGCACCCGGAGTCAGCACAAGTATAGCCCCCAAAGCTTTCAGCAGATTACGCCGCTCTAGGCTCATAGTTTCGGGCATCGTAAGAACCAGCTTGTAGCCTTTCGAGGCCGAGACAAACGCCAACCCTACGCCAGTATTGCCGCTGGTAGGCTCGATGATGGTAGCGCCGGGAGTTAATACTCCTTTTGCTTCCGCATCTTCTATCATCGCCAAGGCAACACGATCCTTCACGCTGCCGGCCGGATTGAAATATTCCAGCTTAGCAAGTAAGCGAGCACCCAATGGCTTACCGGCATTCAATTTGGAAAGCTCCAATAACGGAGTGTTACCGACTAAGTCGGTCAGTTGCTTTGCAATCTTTTCCATCCTTATCACAATTATAACGGTTCCTATTCTACATAAAGCACCAATCCTTTTAGGTATTCACCTTCGGGATGGTAGATGTTGACCGGATGGTCGGCAGGCTGCGTCAATTGATGCAGAATGCGCACATTTCGGCCTGACTGAGCGGCTGCGCTAAAGACAGCCAGACGGAAATTCTCCTTTGTAACTACCTGCGAGCAGGAGAAGGTAAAGAGGATGCCCCCCGGTTTAATTTTGTCGAACGCAACAGCGTTTAGCTTACGATAGCCCTGCAAGGCGTTACGCAACACGTTCTTATGTTTGGCAAAGGCAGGAGGATCCAGAATGATAAGGTCGTAATTGCTGCCCATCTTTTCCAAGTATTTGAAGGCATCTTCGGCAAATGCTTCATGGCGCGGGTCGTCGGGGAAGTTGAGTTCCACATTCTTTTTCGTCATCGCAATGGCTTTGGCGGAGCTGTCCACCGAATGCACCACTTTGGCGTCACCGCGCATGGCGTAAAAAGAAAAGCCTCCGGTATAGCAAAACATATTTAATACGGAACGGCCTTTGGAGTAATGCTCCAACAACGAGCGATTCTCTCGCTGATCTACGAAGAAGCCGGTCTTTTGCCCCTTCTGCCAGTCCACACAGAACCGGAGACCGTTTTCCAAAGCAACATCTTCCACTTCGCCACCATACAGGTAGCCATCCTCTGTCCCCAAATTCGCCATGTATGGCAGGGTGGCTTCAGACTTATAATAAATATTTTGCAAGGTATCGCCCAGCACAACCTTTAAAGCTTCTGCTATTTCGTGACGGGCATAGTGCATGCCTACAGAATGCGCCTGCATGACGGCCGTATGGGCATACATGTCTATCACCAATCCGGGCAGGTTGTCCCCCTCGCCATGAATCAGGCGAAACGTGTTATTACCTTCTACCCCCGTCAGTCCGAGTACTTGGCGCATGGCGTAAGCCACGCCGATACGCTCCTGCCAGAAGGCAGCATCAATCGCAATGGGCTTGAACGACAAGATACGCACAGAAATACTACCTATCTGATAATGCCCAACACCCAGAAAGCGCTGCCCTGTACCATATACCTCCACCACGTCTCCTTCTTCGGGAGCACCCTCGATGGCTTGGATCGCTCCTGAGAATACCCACGGATGAAAACGTAACAGAGACTCCTCCTTCTTAGGCTTTAAAAACACTTTACACTCCTTCATTTATGCTTGATTCAAATATTTATAGATTTCCAAGCATGCCCACGCGTCGAGCGCAGCATACTTCTTTTGTGAGTCGCTCAACACATCGGCTTCCCAATTGCTAAGCCGTTGTCCTTTCGATATTTTCTTATTGAAAAGGATGGCATATATCTTTTGTAGGCTGGCATCTTCTATACCGAAGTCGCCCACATAGTTTTGTAAATCCAGAAAGTTAACCGGCTCCACCTCCGTCCGCTTGCGCATAGCTGCAAAATCGTCACGAAGCGAAAGGCCTATTTTCTGGGTATGTTCGTCCGTCAGCAAGCGTTCTATTGCGGGTGTAATGCTGCCGATATGATTCAGGCGAAAGAGGAAACAGGCCTCGTAGGTTGATATTTGCATCAACGCTATCTTATAATTGTTGCCTTTCTTAAAGCTAGGACGCGTTTCCGTGTCGAAGCCCAAGCTCGGAAATTGCAGCAGATAATCTACTGCCTTTTCGGCATCCTGCTCCGTGTCGATCACGATGATACGTCCGGAAAAGGCCTCTATAGGCAGCAGAGCAATCTCTTCCTTCTTTATACTGTGTGTAATAACTTGCTTCATACTTATTCGTTGGTTTCTTCAATAGTTTCATCTGCGGCATACCGTACGGCATGTAGGGCTTTGAGTGCGTTTAGCAACTGCTGCCCCCAATAGTTACAGAAGTTATCGCGACACAAGGCGATGGCTTCTGTCATCACCTCCTCGTTGCCTTCGCGAAAAGCGGTGATAAAATCGCCGGTATCTTGATAGACATCAGCTAGGTTTTCAGAGATAAAGGCAGCGATAGGAGCATCGCTATATTGCATATCCGGATGGAAAGTGTCCAAATAGGAATCTTTTTCGCCCAATAAAATGGCAATACGACTACGTACTGTCTCATACATTTCTTCGGTAACGGTCAGTTCCGGCTCAGCCTCTTCATCTGCCACCACAACGGGCAGCAAAGACGCTTTCAGATAAAGCAAAGGCAATAACTTCGTAGATTTGTCCACAAAATCGAATAGGCTTAATTGCCCGGCTGTTTCTATAAAGGTGCAAAATTCCAGCGCAACGGTCACAAATTCAATTGTGTTTCTTGCATAAACCGGATTGTTCTCTTTCTCCATGCTTTTTTAATCGTATTCTTTTACAATTGAATCTGCAAAAGTACGAAATATATTGGTTATCTACTACCTTGCCTTCGCTTTATTTACCGGTAAGTGGATGTAAGCATTCTGCGGCGGTCGGTTATTTTCATCAGTTGTTTGAACCTTTTTGGCCGATTGCTGTTATAATGATATAGTGTTTTTCATGGTATTAGAATTAAGTTAGATTAGGTTATCCGTCCCGTTCGCGAGAATAGGACGGATTATTTTTATACCCACACCTGTTAATCCATCCGCAGAAACATCGGTAGTCCGGTTGCTACCGTCTTACCTGTCTTCCCTTCATAATATTCCGACCGAGTGTCAAATAGTTTCATAGCGATGAAACTTTTGTTTCACCCTTATGAAACTTTTGTTTCATCACCATGAAACTAAAGTTTCACCGCTATGAAACTAAAATAAGCCGGCATGTAAATGAGCCAATCAAGGCTTGTACTTCGAGGAAGCTAGGATCTCCTGATAATTATTGTTTTGCATTAGGGCGAGCGGCGTTGCGTTCGTTTCGGACATATAGCTATTTACGATCTGCCACCCTATCCAAGTGCCTATGTTGGCAGGTGCATCCACGGCGAGGAAGGTACAGGGCGTTCCCTCAAAGTATTTGGCGGTAGCTGTCAGGTCGGGGGTAAAGAGCTGTTTGCGCTCTACAATGGTTTTCCAGAGAGCCGCTTCGTTGGCTTCGCACCAAGCAAAGGCGGGTTCGGCATAGCCCATTAGGACTGGAGAGGTATAGGCCGGAAGGGCATGCTGCACAAGATACTTGATTTTCCCTTCATAGATCATTCTGTCCAGCAAGACATTTTCTTTTCCTTCGAACGGGTATTCGGAAAGTAGCCAACCGGTCAGGCAATCCGCAGCAATGTAAGCCGGTTGCATCTTTCGGCGCTGCTCGTTGTAAAAGAAGTCCTGATAAAGAGGATAATCCGCCCCCATATATTTGTCGATGGAAACAGAAAGCAGGCTGTCGCCCACCAATATATTCTGGTTGAGACCGGAGATGTGCATGTAGACGGCAGGAACCTGCATAGCCGGAAAGTTATCCTTCAGCCAAGCAAAGCCGCTACCTAGCTCCTGCTCCAAGGGGGCAATACTGTCGTACTGCCGAACAGCATCCCGATAGAGTCCTTTCAGCGTCGGTTCGGAATAATAATTAACCAGCTTATCGAAGAACCCCGGCGCGTCAGGCGTCTGCATATTCAGTATGCCCTGAGCCAGAATAGCCAGCATTTGCGGGTATTGATGGCTGATTTGCGCTTGCAGGGTACTATCGTCCGTATCAATCAGCCGATATACCTCTTTGTCGAAACGATGGATCTGTATAGGTTCGGCTGAAGCATAGCGAGCGCTGTCAGCCGTCTGACCGTTACAACTAAGAAGTGTAACAGACAGGATAAGCGTAAAAATCATCTTTAAAATCATGTCCTTGCCTAATTAATAGATACTTTATTATGAAACGAGCGCATCTTTATAATATTGTATCAAATAATATTATCTTTGCTCCGTTATGAAGTCATACGATTAAAATAGATTGACCATGAAACGAACCTGTCTTGTCCTATTAACGTTGCTGCTGATTGCATGCATGAAGCAGGGGTATGAAGTATGGACAGCCTCAGCACCCGCCGCCTGCTCATCGACCGGCACATTGTCTGATATTGCCGGAGAGGTAGCAGCCATTCCGCTCGAAACAAATCCGCAATGCCGCTTCCGGCACGCATCGCTGGTGAAGCGAGACGGCAACCACCTCTTTATGGTAAGCAGCGGACAGTTATTTCACTTCGACTGTTCGGGCAAATTCATCAACCGTATTATCGCCGGAAACGAGGCTTCCGATAGGCAGGTAACGGATTATGTGATAGATCCGATTCGACATCAACTGATCGTCCTTAACGACCAGATGGATGTACATTATTATAATTATAACGGGACGTTGCTAAGTAGCCTCAGCCTAGAGGGTGCGCACGGTTGGAACCGCATGATTAAACTGGCCTATTACGACCGCCATATTTGGGCAACGACGGAGAACCTGACGGCCGATAACCGAGACGCTTCGAAAATCTATCTGGAGAAATGGCTCTATAAGTTCGACACAACCTTCCGAGAAGTGGACGCCCATAAGCTGACGGCCGTAGACTTGGAACGCCTCCGCATAGGTGGCGACTTCGACCCCGAACCGGCTGTTGTCAACGAAAAGGTATATGCACATGCCCCTTCTATCGAACCGGAGGAGCTGTTGCGCGACACCCTCTACCTCATGCACAGCAACAAGTTGGAGGCAGACAACCAAACGGCCATCCTCCCCTTGCGCATCAACGAACGTTTTCTTATTTCTACCTATTATAATGCCTACGACGCCGAACAGAGTTATACCTACTGCTTCGACCGCACGGAGAATCATGCGTATAACGTAGTAGGCGGCTTCGAAGACAACTTCTACGACACCGGGCAAGTGCCCAACCTACAAGCGATGGACGTTAGCAATAACACCTTCTGCTACTGCAAATCCGGCAAAGAGATCCATCAAGCCTTCCCCCAAAGAAAGGCGGATGACAACCCTGTAGTATTCATCGTAAAGCTAAAAAGTTAAGCAAGAAGCCCCCCTTCCCTATCTTAGCAAGTCCGGGCGCAAACGTGCTGTGCGTTCTTGGGATTGCTGAAGACGCCATTCGTCTATTTTACGCTGATGGCCTGAGATAAGCACATCGGGCACTTTCCACCCGTTGTAATCAGCCGGACGGGTATAGACGGGCGGAGCCAGCAAGTCGTCCTGAAAGGAATCGGACAAAGCACTTTGCTCATCCCCTATCACACCGGGAATCAGGCGCACAACAGCATCGGCAATAATCGCGGCAGCCAGTTCGCCACCGGTCAGGACGTAATCGCCCACCGATATTTCTTTTGTAATGAGATGCTCGCGGATGCGATAATCAATACCTTTATAATGACCGCATAGGATAATGATGTTATTGAGCAAAGACATTCCGTTTGCCATTGGCTGATTGAACGTTTCGCCATCGGGCGAGGTATAGATCACTTCGTCATACGCCCGCTCTGCTTTCAGAGCTGCAATGGCACGGTCAATCGGTTCTATCTGCATCACCATGCCGGCCTCACCTCCAAAGGGATAATCATCCACCCGGCGCCACTTGTTTGTTGTGTAATCACGAAGGTTATGAAGATGTATTTCAGCCAAGTTCTTATCCTGCGCACGCTTCAGTATGGAACAGTTAATCATCCCGTCAATCATTTCGGGCAGTACGGTAAGTATATCTATTCGCATCAGTATATTCTAATCTTTACGGTTCATATTCATTTCTCAGGCAGCAAAGATAGGGTTTTTAAGGGATTATTATAGCCGTTTGAATAATTCTTCTTACCTTTGGCGGTCAAATCGACGAACAGAATAAACAACATATAGCGATGAATATATCTTACAACTGGCTGAAGGATTATCTGGATTTTGATTTACAGCCTGACGAAGTTGCTGACGTACTGACCTCCATCGGTCTGGAAACCGGCGGAGTAGAAGAAGTACAAACCATCAAAGGTGGATTGGAAGGACTAGTCATTGGTGAAGTGTTAACCTGCGAAACGCATCCTAACTCAGACCATTTACACATTACGACAGTCAATGTGGGCGAAGAAGCCCCCTTGCAAATTGTATGCGGAGCGCCCAACGTGGCTGCCGGACAAAAAGTAGTAGTAGCCATTAACGGCACTAAGCTATATGATGGTGAAGAATCGTTCACCATCAAAAAATCCAAGATCCGCGGCGTAGAGTCTAACGGCATGATTTGTGCAGAAGACGAGATTGGTATTGGTACAGACCATGCCGGCATCATCGAACTTCCTGCCGAAGCCGTTGTTGGTACACCCGCCAAAGAGTATTATAACATCAAGAGCGACTATGTGCTGGAAGTAGACATTACTCCGAACCGAGTAGACGCCACCTCCCACTACGGCGTAGCCCGCGACCTCAGTGCTTACCTCAAGCGCATCGGCAAACCGTCCGAACTGAAACGTCCCTCCGTGGATGCTTTCAAGATAGACGACCCGTCTCCCGCCATCGAAGTGGTGGTAGAGAACGCCGAAGCCTGTCCGCGCTATTCCGGTCTAACCATCAAAGGCGTTACTGTAAAGGAAAGCCCCGAATGGTTGCAAAACCACCTTCGTCTGATTGGTCTTCGTCCTATTAATAATGTAGTAGACATTACAAACTTCCTCCTGCACGAAATGGGGCAACCACTGCATTCCTTCGATGCTGCCAAGATTAAAGGAAACAAAGTAATCGTACGCACACAGCCGGAAGGCACCAAGTTCATTACGCTCGATGGCGTAGAACGCACACTGACTGATCGCGACCTGATGATCTGTAACACCGAAGAGGCCATGTGCATCGGCGGTGTATTTGGCGGTCTGGATTCAGGCGTCACAGAGCAGACAACCGATGTTTTCCTCGAATCGGCTTGCTTCCACCCCACTTGGGTACGCAAGACAGCCCGTCGCTTCGGGCTGAACACAGATGCTTCCTTCCGTTTCGAACGCGGACTGGATCCGAACAACACCCTCTACGTACTGAAACGTGCCGCACTCCTGATACAGGAACTGGGCGGAGGAAAGGTTACCGGAGCCATACAAGACCTTTATCCCGTACCGGCAAAACCATACACCGTTGAGCTTACATACCAAAAGGTAAACACCCTGATCGGAAAAGAGATCCCAACAGAAACGGTAAAGAACATTCTGGAAAGTCTGGAAATGAAGATCACGGCTGAAACAGCCGAAGGATTGACCCTTGAAGTGCCCGTCTACCGCATAGACGTACAACGCGATGTGGACGTGATAGAAGACATCCTCCGCATCTACGGATACAACAACATTGATTATAGCGACAACGTAAAGTCGAACTTGAGCTATCAGACACCGACCGACCGCAGCTATGCCTTACAAAATCTTGTTTCCGAACAACTTTGTGGCGCCGGATTCAATGAGATCTTAAATAACTCCCTCACCCGCTCGGCTTATTATGACGAGCTATCGACCTATCCGGTAGCCCACTGCGTAATGCTGATGAACCCACTCAGTGCAGACCTGAACGGTATGCGCCAGAGCTTGTTGTTTGGCGGCTTGGAAAGCATTGAGCATAACGCCAAGCGTAAGAACGGCAACTTGAAGTTCTTCGAGTTTGGTAACTGCTACGACTATAACATCGATCATAAAAAAGAAGATGCCGCCTTGGCTGAGTATAGCGAAGACTATCGCCTTGCCCTTTGGGTAAGCGGCAATCGCGTTGAAAACAACTGGGCACATGCCGACGAAGCCTCTTCTGTATACGAACTGAAAGCTTACGTTGAGAACATCCTGCTACGTCTGGGCGTAAACATGAAGAAAGTCATCTTCGGCAACCTGAGTAACGACATCTACTCTACCGGTATAAGCATTACGACAGCTTCGGGACGTCTGTTAGGCACACTGGGCATCATCAACAACAAAGTGCGCAAAGCAATGGATATTGATGCAGAAGTATATTACGCCGAACTATCTTGGACGCTATTGATGAAGGAAACGAAGAAAGCCAAGGTAACCTTCAGCGAAATATCCAAGTTCCCGGCTGTAAAGCGCGACTTAGCATTGCTGATCGACAAAAAGGTACAGTTCAGCGAAGTGGAAAAGATTGCTATTGACAGCGAACGTAAGTTGTTGAAGGAAGTAACCTTGTTCGACGTTTACGAAGGTAAAAACCTAGCAGCCGGCAAGAAGTCGTATGGTGTTAGCTTCTTCCTGCAAGACGAAGAGAAGACATTAAATGAAAAACAAATTGACGCCATCATGAAGAAGATCCAGACCAATCTGGAACAGAAGCTGGGCGCACAGTTAAGATAATAGTACAATCTAAATAAATAAGATAAACAAATATGGGAAGAGCGTTTGAGTTTCGCAAAGCGAGAAAGTTTAAGCGTTGGGGAAACATGGCACGTGTTTTCACAAAGTTAGGAAAAGAAATCACCATCTCCGTAAAAGCTAGTGGTCCGGAACCTGAGAATAACCCGCGTCTACGTGTATTGATGCAACAGGCAAAAAAGGAAAACATGCCGAAGGAGAACGTGGAACGTGCCATCAAAAAGGCTACTTCTAAGGACTTCACCGATTATAAGGAAATGAATTACGAAGGTTACGGCCCGTTTGGTATTGCCGTCTTCGTAGAAACAGCAACCGACAACACGACACGTACAGTGGCTAACGTACGTAGCTACTTCAACAAGAATGGTGGTTCGCTGGGTACTAGTGGCAGTCTCGAATTCCTTTTTGACCATAAGTGTGTATTCCATATTACCAAGAAAGAGGGCGTTTCGTTGGAAGACCTGGAGCTGGAACTAATAGACTATGGTGTAGACGAGCTGGATGAAGACGAAGACGAAATCATCCTTTACGGTGATTTTGCACAAAACTCCATCATCCAAAAGTACTTGGAAGAAAACGACTTCGAAATCAATAGCGCTGAGTTCGTTCGCATCCCAAACGATGTAAAAGAGGTAACCCCCGAACAACGCGAAGCCTTGGAAAAGCTGATCGACAAGTTGGAAGAGGACGAAGACGTTCAAAACGTTTTCCACAATATGAAGGAAGATGATTTGGAAGAAGAATAAATAGAAATATCCGAATCTCCTTTCACAGACATAACGTCGTAATGTACTGCATGTTACGGTGAAACGTGAAATAAGGAGGTGCTTTCACGAGCACCTCCTTATTCAAACCATCGGTATTACCTGATACAAATTCCCTAACCGGGTATGTTTACGTTCAACACCCAATGCCATTTGCAGTTTCTGGGAACTACCGGGAGATACGCCACGCATTGCTGACGGATTATATTTTTTCAGACGCTGGAATATATCTGCTGCAGATATAGATTATGACTCTTTGTTAGGACATTTTTAAAAGATAACATAGGTGATTCGCTTAAAGAA
>JAVVRI010000027.1:0-21803 GCA_036654795.1 Tannerellaceae bacterium | reverse complement strand
GAACTTTTAGACCAGCATAAATTGTGTAATATTGGCTTTAAGCGTGCCCCGATATATGAAGCAGCAGCAGGATATTACGGAAAAGAAAATAGTTGATCAGAAATTACACGTTTCACACGAACTAACAGAGTGACAAATAGATAGAGGTGTGAAACGTGGAATATTAATATCATACACAACCGTTCTGATTAAAAAAGATATTCGATTTAATATCATTCAAGACACCTCGTTGTGTATCTTCTTGCTTTGGTGATATTGAAATATAAAACAATGTTTTGCGGTTCAATACAAAAACACCATCTTTGCATAAACAAAAAAATAGAGATGAGGGTTATTGCAAAAAGTAAGATAACAGAATATAATGCCACAAACAAAGATGCTGAGATTGCCATTGAGGAATGGTATCGAAAAACAAAACAGGCAGAATGGACTTGCTTTGATGATATGAAGAAGACTTTTAACAGCGTTGACCATGTAGGCAACCAGCATTACGTTTTCAACATCAGAGACAATAACTACAGGCTTATAGTCGTGGTTAAATTCACGATAAAAACGGTCTTGATTCGTTTTATTGGTACTCATGCCGAATATGATAAAATAGACGTTGAAAATATTTAAGAATATGGGAAATATTTTAAATGAAATAGCTTACAGAGCTACAATGGAGAGGATAGAGGAGCTTTTGCCACTTGTTGATGATAACACTCCCATGAGTGACAAAAACTTGATAGAACTCGACTTGTTGTCTGGTCTTGTGGAAGAATACGAAGATGTATATTATCCTATAAAGACCCCGTCTTTGGTGGATATTATCCGGTTGAGAATGTACGAGATGAGTATTAACCAAGTGAAGTTATCCGAGTTGCTTGGAGTTAGCACGTCGCGTGTCAGCGAATTTTTAACCGGTAAGAGTGAGCCAACATTGAAGGTCGCCAGAGAAATTAGCAGAAAACTTAATATTGATGCTAATATAGTGTTGGGAATATAAGGAGAACATATGCTAATCAGCGTTTAAACAAAGAAAGGATATAAGCCTATATCATAGCGCTTATATCCTAACCATCTGTTATTTAGTATTTAATATTTATAGTTTCTTAGTCTTCCAACGCTGCCTGAGCCGCTGCAATGCGGGCGATAGGCACGCGGAAAGGAGAACAAGATACGTAGTTCAAACCTACACGATGACAGAACTTCACAGAAGAAGGCTCACCACCATGCTCACCGCAAATACCGCATTTCAGATCCGGACGGACGGCACGACCTTTTTCAGTTGCCATTTCGATTAGTTGACCTACTCCGTTTTGATCTAACACTTGGAATGGGTCTACCTTCAGTATCTTCTTTTCCAAATAAATCGGAAGGAAAGAGGCAATATCATCACGAGAATATCCGAAAGTCATCTGCGTCAAGTCGTTTGTTCCGAATGAGAAGAACTCAGCCGAAGAAGCAATACGATTAGCAGTCAAGGCAGCACGAGGAATCTCAATCATGGTTCCTACCTTAAAGTCGATGCTTTCGCCTAGTTCATCAAACAATTCTTTTGCAGCCTTGCGGATCACATTCTCCTGTTCCTTAAACTCATACAGAATACCAGTCAGAGGAACCATAATTTCAGGCTTAGTCGTAACGCCCTCTTTCTTCAATTCAAGCGCTGCGCCGAGTATGGCACGTGTCTGCATTTCCGTAATCTCCGGATAGGTATTTCCCAAACGACAACCACGATGACCCAGCATTGGGTTATGCTCGCAGAGCGATTCTACACGTTTCTGTATCTCCTTAACAGAAATGCCCATAGCAACAGCCATCTCTTCCTGTCCCTTTAGATCGTGAGGCACAAACTCATGCAATGGCGGGTCAAGCAAACGAACAGTAACCGGACAATCATGCATCGCCTTGAATATTCCCTTAAAGTCGGCTTGCTGGTACGGAAGTATCTTTGCCAATGCTTTCTTTCGGCCGACAGCGTCTTCAGACAGGATCATTTCGCGCATGGCTTTGATTTTTTCGCCTTCAAAGAACATATGTTCCGTACGGCAAAGACCGATACCTACAGCTCCAAAAGAACGGGCTATCATTGCATCATGCGGCGTATCCGCATTGGTACGCACCTCTAAGCGCGCATACTTATCAGCCAGTGCCATTAGTTCGGTAAAGTCAGCAGAAAGCTCTGCAGCTTCCGTCTCCACTTTTCCTTCATACACCTCGCCCGTAGAACCATTGATAGAAATAAAGTCTCCTTCTTTCAACAATACGCCATCAACTTCTATTGTTTTCTTTTTGTAATCTATGTTCAATCCACCGGCTCCGGATACGCAGCATTTACCCATACCACGAGCTACCACAGCAGCGTGAGAGGTCATACCTCCGCGAGCAGTCAAGATACCTTCAGCTACAGCCATACCGGCCAAGTCTTCAGGAGAAGTTTCAATTCGAACCATCACTACTCGTTTAGCGTCAGCATGCCATTTGGCAGCATCGTCAGCAAAGAATACAATCTGACCGGTAGCTGCTCCCGGAGAGGCGGGCAATCCTTTCACCAACACATTGGCACTCTTTAGGGCTGTCTTGTCAAATACTGGGTGCAGCAATTCATCCAACTTATTAGGCTCGATGCGTTCGATAGCCTCTTTCTCTGTAATCATACCTTGATGGAGCAGGTCGATAGCAATCTTAACCATGGCTGAACCCGTACGTTTCCCGTTACGTGTCTGCAAAAACCAGAGTTTGCCTTCCTGTACTGTGAACTCCATGTCTTGCATGTCGCGATAGTGGTTTTCCAACTTCGTCTGAATAGCATCCAGTTGTTGGTATATTTCCGGCATAGCCTCTTCCATAGACGGATACTTAGCCGCACGATCTGATTCTGACACACTGGCACGATCTGCCCAGCGCTGAGATCCTATCTTTGTGATTTGTTGCGGAGTACGAATGCCGGCCACCACATCTTCACCTTGTGCATTAATCAGATATTCACCGTTAAAAAGGTCTTCCCCATTACCGGCATCACGGGAGAAGCATACACCGGTAGCCGATGTTTCGCCCATATTTCCAAACACCATAGCCTGTACGCTGACAGCCGTACCCCATTCTGAAGGAATGCCTTCCATCTGGCGATACAAGATAGCACGTTCGTTCATCCAAGAGTTGAACACAGCGCAAATAGCCCCCCAAAGTTGCTCGTAAGCACTTGTTGGGAAATCGCTTCCTGTTTGTTTCTTTACAGCGGCTTTAAATCTGGCAACAAGCGTTTTCAGGTCTTCTACCGACAGTTCATTGTCCATCTTAACACCCTTTTCTTCCTTCACTGCTTCAATAATAGCTTCAAAAGGATCGATGTCATTTTTGCTGGTAGGCTTCATGCCAAGCACTACATCGCCATACATCTGTACAAAACGACGATAAGAGTCCCAAGCAAAGCGAGCATTACCCGTCTTGCGAGTAAGTCCTTCTACCACTTCGTCGTTCAAACCTAAGTTAAGGATCGTATCCATCATACCCGGCATAGAAGCACGAGCCCCGGAACGTACGGAAACAAGCAGTGGGTTTTCAATATCGCCAAACTTCGAGTTCATTAACTGTTCGATGTTTGCAATAGCCTTCTCTACATCTGTTTTAAGAAGGGCAACAACTTTCTCCTGCCCCATTTCGTTATATTCAGTACAAACTTCAGTGGTGATCGTGAAGCCGGGAGGTACAGGTACACCAATCAAGTTCATTTCGGCAAGGTTTGCACCTTTACCACCCAGCAGGTTTTTCATATCTGCTTTACCTTCGGCCTTACCATTTCCGAACGTGTAAACTCTTTTTCTTTCCATATAATACTATAAATTAATTAGATTCTAGTTTTGCTATCTCAACATTACAACAGCACAAATATATAGGATATAACTATAGGGCGTACACAATAGGTTAAATAATTTTATATGTTTTATAACCATCTATACCTATTCGTATTAGGTTAATATGTATATTTGCGTGCCGAAAAATTAAAAATCGAAGAACATTGGTAAGAAATAAGAAACAGTTGCCTCTCTTAGAGAAGGTAACAATTACGGACGTAGCCGCCGAAGGCAAGGCTATAGCAAAAGTAAACGAGATGGTAATATTCATCCCGTTTGTTGCACCCGGTGATGTGGTAGACATACAGTTAACGCGCAAAAAGCGTAGCTTTGCAGAAGGAAAAGTAGTCCATTTCCACGAGTATTCAGACAAACGCGCCGAGCCTTTCTGTGAGCACTTCGGCTTTTGTGGAGGTTGCAAATGGCAACACCTACCCTACGAAGAACAATTGAAATACAAACAACAGCAAGTAGTAGACAACCTGACCCGCATCGGGAAAATTAAGATGGAAGAATTGCTTCCCATCTTGGGTTCCGAGCGAACAACCTTCTATCGCAACAAACTGGAATATACGTTTTCCAACAAAAAATGGCTGACGGAAGCTGAAATGAAGTCCGGAGCCAACTTCGACTGCATGAATGCTGCCGGCTTCCACATACCCGGTATGTTCGACAAAGTGCTGGACATCCATAAGTGCTGGCTTCAAGACGACATATCCAACCGCATACGTATTTGCATCAAAGACTATTGCACCTCACACGAAGGTTACCCCTTCTACGACCTCCGCAATCAGGAAGGACTCATGCGCACGCTAATGATACGTACCTCCTCCACGGGCGAACTGATGGTTGTCGTTGTGTTCTATTACGAAGACGCCAAACTGCGCGAAGCTCTGCTGAACCATGTAGCAGCACAATTCCCTGAAATCACCGCCTTGATGTATGTGATTAACGAGAAGTGTAACGACACAATTACCGACCAAGAGGTTATTGCCTACCGCGGCAAAGACCATATCATAGAAGAGATGGAAGGACTGCAATTCAAAGTTGGCCCCAAATCATTCTACCAGACCAATAGCGAACAAGCATACAACCTATATAAGATAGCACGAGACTTCGCCGGACTGACCGGCAAGGAGATGGTATACGACCTTTACACCGGTACCGGAACGATTGCTAACTTCGTCTCACGCCAAGTAGCCAAGGTGATCGGCATTGAGTACGTACCCGAAGCAATCGAGGACGCCAAAGTAAACTCCGCCCTCAACAAGATAGATAACACTCTGTTCTTTGCCGGAGACATGAAGGACATCTTAACAGCCGACTTCATCAACCAACACGGTCATCCGGATGTTATCATAACAGACCCGCCACGCGCAGGTATGCACGACGACGTCATAAACGTCATCCTGCTGGCCGAACCGGAACGCATCGTCTACGTCAGCTGCAACCCGGCAACGCAAGCACGAGACCTGAGCCTGCTGGGCGTCAAATACGACGTAAAGAAGGTGCAACCCGTCGACATGTTCCCTCATACGCATCATGTGGAAAACGTAGTTCTGCTACAAAAGAAAACAGAAGAAATTTAACCGACAATTGGCAATTGACAATTTAAGAGAACACATTGCATGGATTAACGATCAAACACAGACTATATATTATGGTATGGACACACAGAAAGTTTAACCGGGTAACTCTTCGATTGTCAATTGCCAATTGCCAATTGCCGCTTCTACTCCTCCTTCTCCTCCTTTTATCTGCCTGCTCAGGCAACAAACAAGAGAAAGAACAAGAATCCCCTTTAAGCACCGACCTATCGCAACTCAAGGCGGAAGGAGAGATAACAGCAGTAACGCTTTACAGCTCGACCTCTTACTTCCAATACAAAATGCAGCCGATGGGCTATGAGTACGACCTAATCAAAAACTTCGCCGAGTCGCAAGGACTAAAGCTCAATATCAAAGTAGCCGAAAGCGTAAGCCGCATGATGGAAATGCTGAAAGCGGGCGAAGCTGACGTCATCGCCTACCCAATCCAAATAAACAACAAAACGAAACAAGAGCTACTCTATTGCGGACGCGAAGAGGTCTCCAGCCAAGTACTCGTGCAGAGCGCCAATAAAAAAGACACGATCCTGACCGACGTGACCGAATTAATCGGCCGTAAGGTTTACGTTAAGCCGGATACCAAGTATGCCGAACGGCTTAAAAACCTAGACGTAGAGCTTGGTGGAGGTATCCGTATATTGGACATCGGCAAGGATACCGTGACCAGCGAAGACCTTATTGAGATGGTCTCGCTCGGTGAGATACCTTACACCATCAGCGATGAGAACATCGCCCGCCTAAACAAAACCTATTATTGGAACATTAACATCAGCCTGCAAGTAAGCTTTCCACAACGATCTTCCTGGGTAGTACGCAGAAACAGCCCCGAACTGGCCGCCGCCATCAACGCTTGGACATCCGACAATGCGGGCAAGCACACCTACAAAGCCGCCATCAAGCGTTACTTCGAGCTCAGCAAGCAACCCCTCAACACGGAGCTGACAACTGTCAAAAACGGACATATCTCCCTTTACGACCCGTTGTTCAGAAAGCACGCCAAGAACATCGGTTGGGACTGGCAGCTACTGGCCTCCATCTCCTATCAGGAGTCGAGGTTCGACCCCAACGTTGTGTCATGGGCAGGAGCCGAGGGGCTGATGGGCATCATGCCCAATACCGCCAAAGCGCTCGGCGTAACGCCACACGAATTAAAGGAGCCGGATACGGGCGTACGCACAGGTGTAGACTGCCTGCGCCGCTTCCGTCAAGGTTTTTCAGAAGTGACCGACCCGAAAGAGAAGATCAAATTTACACTTGCATCCTACAACGCCGGCATCGGACACGTGTATGATGCCCAGCGACTGGCCGAAAAGTATGGAAAGAACCCCAAAATATGGGACGGCAACGTTGCCGAATACATCCGCCTCAAGAGCGATCCGCTCTACTATAACGACCCTGTTTGTAAACATGGTTATCTTCGCGGCTCTGAGACCTTCAACTACGTGCGGGAGATCATGGAACGATACGGTTATTACAAGAGACAGACAGGAGCATAAGGCGCTACTTATCAAGAATATACCCACATACTAACAAAGAGCATTGCTAGAAGTAAAGGTAAGCATTGCTGAAAGTAGTGATAAGTTGTACAGCATATCACGGATAACCTGTACAACATATATAAGATAGCCTGTACAACATATCCGTAATATGTTGTACAGGCTATCATTTATTTTCCGCATGCCACGAAATAGTTCGTGCGGTAGTGCGAAATAGTTCTATGTAGAGGGTTGACTTACTTCAATCCACGATTCTTTAGCAGCGGTTCAATGCCCGGCTCTTTGCCACGGAAGTTTTTATACATAACCATTGCATCGTCGATGCAGCCGGGTGTAAGTAAGCAGGTACGGAACTTATTGGCCACTTCTGGGTTAAATATGTTTCCCGTCTCCTTGTATGCTTCGAAAGCATCGGCATCCAGCACTTCTGCCCAAATGTAACTATAGTAACCGGCGGTATAGCCACCACCCATTGTATGTCCGAAGTAAGTCGTGCGGTAACGCGGCGGTATCTGGCGGATCAGTCCGCGGCTGTTTAGCGTGTTCGCTTCGAAAGCATCCACGGCAAAGTCTGCCGGCATCTCCTTCAACACGTGGTAATCCATGTCAAGCAAAGAGGCTGCCAAGTATTCAGTCGTGGCAAAACCTTGCCCGTACTTGCCGCTTTTCACTAATTTCTCTACAATTGCTTGTGGCATGACCTCACCGGTCTCATAGTGTTTGGCATATACATTCAGCACTTCGGGTTCGAAAACCCAATGCTCCATCACCTGCGAAGGCAGCTCAACATAGTCGCGCGGCACGTCGGAAAGTCCGTAATAAGACACGTCCTCAAACAGACCATGCAGGGCATGACCAAACTCGTGGAAGATGGTAGTAGCTTCGTCAGCACTCAGTAAGGCAGGCTTTCCGGCAGCCGGTTTACTAAAGTTAAATACCGTAGTGACAATAGGGATGACACGTGCACCATTCGCATAGGTCTGCATGCGGTAGGAGCCACACCATGCACCGCTACCCTTACCCGGACGAGTAAAGAAGTCCATATAGAGTACGCCCAGTACCGTACTGTCCTTGTCCTTGCATTCGAAAGCCAAGGCATCCGGATCGGGAAGGGGAATGTTCTTTATTGGCGTAAAGGTGATGCCATAAAGTTTGCCGGCTACATAGAACGCTCCGTCGCGTACATGCGATAGTTCCAAATAAGGACGCACCTCGTTCTCGTCCAAATCGAACTTCGCTTTCTTTGCCTTTTCAAAGTAATAGCGCCAGTCCCAACCTTCGGCTTCGAAGTTTCCCCCGGCCTTCTTGATCTCGGCATTGATATCTGCAAGTTCGGTTTTTGCCTTTGCCAAAGCGGGCTTCCAGAGCTGATCGAGCAGTTTATAGACGTTCTTTTCGTCCTTAGCCATTGTCTTTTCCAAAGCAAAGGCAGCATAATCTTCATATCCCATCAAGCGGGCTTTCTCCAGACGAGCGGTGACGAGCTCTTTTACCACCTCTTTGTTGTCCTGCGCATTGGTGTTGTTGCAACGGTTGATGTAGGCGGTGTAGATCTGTTGTCTCAGTTCACGATTGTCGGCATATTGCAAGAAAGGCATCACGCTGGGGTTGTGAAGCGTAAACACCCATTTCCCCTTCATGGAGTCCCTCTCAGCCGTTTCGGCAGCAGCAGAAACGACCGTCTCCGGCAGGCCGGAAAGATCCTCGGCTTTGTCTATAACCAGACGGAAAGCATTCATCTCCTTCAAGGCATTCTGCCCGAAGGTCAGCTGCAAGGAGGCTATTTTCTCATTCAGTTCCCTTAGACGTGCCTGTTTGGTTGCATCCAGAGCGGCACCGCCACGTACGAAGGACTTGTACGTTTTCTCCAACAGTTTCGCTTGCTTCTTATCCAAAGAAAGGTTTGCACGGTTGTCGTACACCGCCTTCACACGAGCAAAAAGGGCAGGATTTAGTTTGATGTCATCGCTGTGTTGCGACAAAAGGGGCGAAAGTTCCTTTTCCAAAGCCTGTATCTCGTCTGTTGTGTTGACGCTTCCCTGACCTTCGAAGGCAATGGATACTTTGGTGAGCAACTGTCCGCACTGGTCGAGGGCTACGATAGTGTTCTCGAAAGAATGCTCTTCGGCATTCTTGATGATGGCCTCAATCTCCTTCTTGTGCTCCTCCATGCCCTTCAGCATAGCCGGCTTATAGTGCGCTACCTGAATTTGATCAAAGGGGGGAACGCCATAGGGGGTGGTATACTCACTAAAGAACGGATTAGGCGTAGCCGTTTCGGCAGTGTCGCCTTTCTTTGAGGAGTTGCAAGCTCCTAAAATTACTGCCAGACCGGCAGCCATAAGTGTTTTGTTCATATTTTTTCGTTATTTAAATTGCACGTATTCAGATCAAGATTAAGGGCAGAAGAGCTACCAATAATAACGCAACAAATATACTATTTTTTCTTGAATCTATCAGCGTATGCCTTCCTCTATCATCTCTTTGACAAATAAGATCACTTTGGGATGGCTGAGGGGAAGGCCGTCGAGGGCTTCCTTCAATTCGCAAGTACTAAGGGCAAAGGTGACGCCCGGCGCATGGTATATGAAGCGGATGTTTACCTCCGGACTGCTTGTCAGCAGCATGGCGACAGTGCCAGAGAGATCTCCCCAAGGAGGACAATCTATATTGGTAGGGACGAAGCAGGCACATACCTCCGTGCCCACTCCCGGTGTGGAGGTGATGGTTACCCGTCCGCCTGTCTGCTCAGCGTTCTGGATGAGGAAAGGTAGCCCAAGGCCTATCTTTCGGGTGGTTCGGGTGGTATAAAAGGGGTTGCAGGCGCGCGCAACGGTCTCGGCGTCCATGCCGCAACCGTTGTCGGAGATGCGGATGCTGATGCGCTCCGAACTTATTTGCAGATCAAGGCACACCTCGGTGGCTCCGGCACGCAGGCTGTTCGAAGCAATGTCGGTAATGTGGAAAGATAGATTATTCATAGGGCGTCAATTGATGATCCTGCACATGTGCATACGCCATCCGCAGGTTTTCGAACGTGGGTGCTAAAGCCAGCCAAAGGGAGGGATGCGTCCCGATCTGATTAGGGTAATGGGCATCGGAAGCGGTGTAGGTGGTATAGGCAGACAGATAGGCATGTCCGCCAGTCAACAAGCGGCTGTAGCGCGCGGCATCGGCATACTCGATCCCGTCCAACGGCAGAGCGGGGTCGATAAAGCCAAGCTGACTGATCAGGCTGTACGACGGACGGTCTACATGCGCCGCCATAAAGAGGCCGCCCAATTGATGCACCTTGAGGGCTATCTGATTGACGCTTCGGGGAAGCGCGGAGATGAGCAGAGAGGGTACTTCTCCCATGATTTCGTTGTGGCGGTCTACCCACACCTGGTCGCCGAAGCGCTCCGGGTCGTTCGGTATTGGCGGCAAATAGGTCTCGAGGTATTCTTGAAACGCAGCACGCGCCGGGTCGCTTCCAAAAAGGGCGAGGCAGTGCGCCTCCTCGCGGGTGGTCACTTCGGCACCGGCAAAGACGACAAGTCCCGCCTCGGCACCCAACGCCTGCACGGCGGCACACTGCAGGGTGCTGTTATGATCCGTGATCGCGATGGCGTCCAGCCCACGGGCAAGTGCCGTCTGGACAATCAGATCCGGACTCATCTCCAAGCTGCCGCATGGCGAGAGGCAGGTGTGTATATGCAGGTCGGCGCGATAGCGGTTCATTCTTTTTGCAATAGTTGATAGATCCGTCCGCTCACTTCAAAGGCGGAAAGCGTGGTGCCCAGCAGCGGGATACCTCCCTCCCTACCCCTCTGCAAGGTCTCTTCGTCCGGCACAGCACCGTTTACGACGATCACTGCGGCGGCATCTTTGAGGGTAGCTACAGCCAGGATGTTCTGGTGCGTCTGCATGGTGATCCAGAGCATGCCCTCGTCTATGTGTCCCATTACGTCACTCAGCAAATCGCTGGTATATCCACCGGTGATGTCTGCATCCAGACCCTCTTTGCCACAAAACACAGTGAGGTTGAATGCAGTCACCAAATCACTGACCTTCATATTTAGCTCCTTTCTTATAACAATCTTTGTTTAAACGATCTTTGCCCCACGTTTTCTCTATCAAGCGGAAGGCATGTTCGGGACCCAGCTTGCCGTGCTTTTCCATGTTGCGCTGCATGAAGACACAGTCGCTAAACTGCGCCTCGTGGCGTACGATATCTTCTGCCAAACTTTGGCAATTGGGACTGCCGCAAGCGCCGCAGTCGATGCCGGGCAGGTAGCACATCAGTCTGCGCACCTGCTCCATCTTTGCCAACACCTCCTCTATCTTACCTTCGTAAAGTAATTTGGGTTTGGGCTGAAGAGGGCGGATGGCAATGTGTTGCTTTAGGTAGGCCAATGCTTCCACCTCATCGGTAGCATAGATCAGCGGGGCATTGTCTCGTTTCGACGAGCGCTTCATAATACGTTCGGCTGTCAAGAAGCGGTTCGCAACGGCCAGCACACCACCGGCACAGCCGCAGTCGCATGCACGCAACTCAAGGAAGTCCACATTGCGCACCTCTGTTGTTGTCTCCATCCGTTCCAGGAAGTCGATCACGTTGTGTATCTCGTCAATGGCCAGACAGCGGCCGGAAAACTGTTTGGCCTCTCCGTTTGTCTGACACCAACGCATCTCTTTCTTCGTCAGCGGAGGCGGCATGGCGCACTCCGGCTTGTAGCCCTTTGGACGGTTTTTCAGAATGTGATATACCTTATTATATAGAGTATCCAGATTGATGACCCCCTTAATGGTAGAGGAATAACCTCCTTCTCCTTTGAGGGCGGCAATCTTGGCCGCACAAGGGGTAACGTAGAAGATGCCGATCTCGTCTGAAGGCACGCCCTCTCCTTCCAACACTTTGTGATAATAGGTAGCAGTGGCATCTACCGGCGCTTTAACCAGCAGAACATTATCCACTAAAGCCGGGAAGCGCACCTGTATCAGCCGCACAATGGCGGGACAGAAAGAGCTGATGACCGGTTTCTCGTCCGCTTCCTCCATTTGTCGGAGCATCTCGCGACAGACCATGTCAGCCGTATGTTCCACTTGGTAAACATGGGTGAAGCCCAATTCATAAAGGGCGCTAAATATCTCCTCTTCCGTTGTGTACTTAGAGAATTGTCCAATAAAGACCGTCGGCACCAGCACCACCCGACAGTTATAATCGAAGATGCGCTGAAAGTCATCTTGCTCCACATAGATCGCGTCAGTGGGACAAGCCTTCAAGCACTCGCCGCAATCGACACACCACTCTTTGTGGATAGTCGCTTTGCCATCTCGAATACGGACAGCGCCCGTTGGGCACTTGGTCATGCAATGCGTGCAACCGATACAGCGATCGTTGTCAATCTTCAGTGCGTGATAAAACTTTGCCTCTTCCATCACTTTATACTTATTCTTTTGAGAACCGGGTGGTCATGCAGACAGTAGTACCAATGCCGACACGGCTCTCTATCGTTAATTCATCTACATTCTTTTTCATATTGGGCAGCCCCATGCCTGCGCCAAACCCCATCTCGCGCACCGTTTCGGAGGCGGTAGAGTAACCCTCTTTCATCGCTTGCGCAATGTCGGGGATGCCGGGACCTTCGTCCGCCAAGGTGATTTGTATGCGACTACTGTCCAGATCGACCATCACTATGCCGCGCCAAGCATGCGCCACCACGTTTACTTCCGCTTCGTAAAGCGCCACAACAATGCGTTTTATTATTTTGGAATCAATGGAGAGTTGCTTCAGCACCTTCTTGATCTCACTCGAAGCATAACCGGCTTTGGTGAAGTTTCCCCCTTCCAGTTCGAACTTAAATTGCATAACGTCTCCTTTCTTTAATAGATGGGTGGCAGGCCACTTGCGTAAAGCTCGCCCACTGAATGATACATGGAGTGATCTGTTTCCAATAAGACCATCTGGTTTTCGGCCGCCAACTGCAACATCTCCGGGCTTGCCTTCTTTCCTCTGACAAAGAGAATGCAGAAGACTTCCGCCATCTCCGCCGTACGGATGGTCTGCAGGTTGCACAATCCGGTAATGAGCAACACGCCGCCACAATCCAACGTCAACACGTCGCTCATCAGATCGCTGGCAAAGGCGCATTCCACCGTCTCACTCATCCTTCCTTCGCCGCAGACAACGGCAGCATCGGTTATTTCTCGTATTTGCTGAATCTTCATAATGAAACAGGATATTATTTACTAGTAAAAGAAACAAGTTTGGTTGTTGGGCTTCTCATGCATTAAACGTTGTAATAGACTCGCTGAGGGCTCATGTTTAGTGCCTCTGCCACGCTGCCTATACAGAACACAGAAAAGTCCAATTGTTTATAATCCATATCATCGTCGTTTACACTATACAAATATAAAGAAAACATATCAATAACACACGACCTTAATTAAATAATTCCTATCTTTGGTAGCATTAAATTAAAAACAGAATAATTATGTTCAGTAAAGACACTTACATGGCCCGTAGGGCTAAGTTAAAGCAAACGGTTGGTTCCGGTTTGCTGTTGTTTCTTGGAAATGATGATTGTGGAATGAACTATGCTGATAACACCTACCATTTCCGTCAGGACTCTACGTTCCTTTACTTCTTCGGACTGCCCTATGCCGGACTGTCCGCTATTATTGATATAGATAACAACAAAGAAATCATATTTGGCGACGAGCTTACAATAGACGCCATCGTATGGATGGGCACCCAGCCCACACTGAAAGAGAAAAGCGAAGCTGCCGGCATCACCGAAGTGCGCCCCTTCAAAGAGATAGAGACCTACCTTCGGAATGCGCAGCAACAGAAGCAAGCCATCCACTATCTGCCTACCTACCGCGCTGAGCACCAGATCAAGCTGCTCTCGTGGCTGAACATTACGCCGGGGGCAGAGGCACCATCGGTTGCTTTCATCAAAGCTGTTGTAAACCAGCGTAACTATAAGAGTGCTGAAGAGATTGTGGAGATAGAAAAGGCATGTGTAGTGACGGCCGATATGCACCTGACCGCCATGCGCACCGTTCGTCCGGGCATTCGCGAAAGCGATGTGGCAGCTGCCGTGGCAGAAGTAGCCTTTGCCAACAACTACGGCCTCTCCTTCCCCATCATCGCTACCATCAATGGGCAGACGCTCCACAACCACGACCACAGCCATCTGATAAAGAGTGGCGACATGCTGTTGCTGGACGCCGGTGCCGAGACGGAGATGGGCTATGCCGGCGATATGTCATCTACGATCCCAGCCGATTCGAAGTACACAACCCGACAAAGGGAAATATACGACATCCAAGTGGCCAGCCACGAAGCTGCCGTTGCGGCTCTTCGTCCGGGTATTCCTTTTGTAGAGGTGTATGAGTTGTCGTGCAAAGTAATCATGGAGGGACTCAAAGAGTTGGGATTCGTGAAGGGAGACCCGATGGAAGCTGTGAAAGCAGGTGCACACGCCTTGTTTATGCCTTGCGGACTAGGACACATGATGGGACTAGACGTACACGATATGGAGAATCTGGGCGAAGTATATGTTGGCTACGACGGACAACCCAAAAGTACCGAGTTCGGGCGCAAATCCTTACGTCTGGGGCGTAAACTGGAAGCAGGTTTTGTGCTGACCATCGAACCGGGCGTCTACTTTATCCCCGAACTGATCGACCTATGGAGAGGACAAAACAAGTTTACCGACTTCATCAACTACGAGAAGGTGGCCACCTACAAAGACTTCAGCGGCATCCGCAACGAAGAAGACTATCTGATCACGCCTAACGGCGCCCGCCTGCTTGGTAAAAAGATCCCTGTTCGCGCCGAAGAGGTGGAAGGACTGAGATAATCCACACCTAACAAATTAAAGTATGTACACTTTTTCCGGAAAGTGTACATACTATTTCAGAAAACGTATTATACCTCCTCCATCCGTTCACATTAGCTCGCCACACGAAATTCTTGCGGAGAAACACCTGCTACTTTCTTAAACATTCGGCTTAAGTGATGCGGATATTTAAAACCCAGATGGTAGGCTATTTCACTGATGGATTTATCACTTGAGATTAATAAATCCTTAGCCATATTAATTACAGAGAACTGAACATACTCTTGAGCCGTTTTCCCTGTCTCTTTCTTTATCAAATCGCCGAAATAATTGGATGACAGGTGTAACTGTTCTGCACAATACTGAACGGACGGTAACCCTATTGTTTGCGGCAAATCCTTATCGAAATAGCCAGCTAATAGTTTCTCAAAACGACTTAGGATACCATGATTGGAAATTTCCCGCATCACAAATTGTCTGTCATAAAAGCGGACACAATGATTTAACATCACTTCTATATTAGCTGAAATAATTTGTTTGGAATGTTTGTCTATGACGTGTTCCAACTCTTCTTTTATCTCCTTAAAACAATTGATGATAATTTGGCGTTCACGTTCAGACATGTGTAAAGCCTCATTGGAATCATAAGAGAAGAATGAATAATCTTTTATGCGCCGAGCCAACGGTGTTCCGTATAATAAATCAGGATGAAACATCAGCACCCATCCTTTGGGATTACGCGTTTCTCCCCCATCATTATTACCAACAAGTTGTCCGGGCGCAATGAAGACCATTGTCCCTTCCTGATAATCATATTGATTTCGCCCATACATGAGAGTGCCACATTCTAATTGTTTAAGCACAACACAGTAAAATCCAAACTGTTTCTTTCCGTGTTTTATGGTTTCCAGTTGCGAGAAATCGACAACGCTTGCCAAAGGATGTAGAGTATCTACGCCCAAATGATTATTATAATCTTGTATCGACTTTAGTTCTATTTCATCATTCATAGTATGTATCATTTTTGTATAATGACAAAGTTAGACGCAATCCTGCCTATATTCCCGCGGGGAATGGTTCGTTTGCTTGGAAAATAGGCGGGAGAACTGGGAAAGATTGGCAACGCCTACGGTTTCGGCAATCTCTTTTATGCTTAGGCAGGAGGTGAGCAGCAAGGTCTGCGCACGTTCTACCCGCTTGGTCTGTATGTATTGGCTGGCTCCCATACCGATTACCCGGCGGAAAATACGCGAGAAGTGGTCGGGGCTAATACACATCAATTCCGCCAGGCTACTGACTAAGATGGTTTGATCGAGATGGTTATCAATATAATTGAGCACACGGTCGAGGCGTTCGTACTGATTGCGCGAATCCGGTTCAAGGAAGTGCGTTTCCAAAAGAAAGCGCGAGAAGAGTTGCAGCAGGATGCCGTTACTTTCAATTTCCGTTGTCAAGTTATAACGCTTCTTATCCTGATTGACGGTATATAGGTTGTCCTTATTATCATACACTTTCGGATTGGGGTTAATAATCGCACAACCGGGGTTCAACTCCAAATAACGGTGCATCAACATACGGTCTATCTCGGCAGCAGGTAGCTGATAGCGAATCGTCGTGCTGTCGAACAAGCTGCGCCCACCCAGCAATTCGTCGAAGAAACAGATATAATAATGGTTCATATACTCCTCGCATTCATAGGAATGAAATGTGAATTTAGGGATGATAAACAGCTCTCCTTCCGACAGTTCGTATCTCTTTTTATTCATATAAACAGCCGCCTTTCCCTGATCAATCAGGTAAAGGCGCGAAAAGGGACTGATCACATTCGTGTAGCACCATTCCTTTCCGGCGCAATGATAGCCGGCATACATCATTTGAAGGGAAAGGCTGTTTCTGTTGTTAAGTATCTTCATGTTAGAAGGTTCTTTCGAATTTGTGTCTGTAAATATAGGTCTTTTATATGGGTAAACGTACGGGTTATGACGTACTTTAAAATATTTTGCATCTTTACCACCCTAGGGGGCAAATACAAGCACCGGTGTTTCGACAGCCAAACACCGATGCTTTGCCTCCGAAACACCGGTGTTTTGAGCCCGTAGCTTATAGGGGCAAAGAGCGCCAGTGAGCTATGTGCTTGAAGAAAACACATACGTAATATCGGATATTGCAAAGTATTAGACCGGTATGGATAAATATCAAAGAGATGAAAGAGCTACTTTTGTAACATATAATTGATCAGAAAACATATCTAAGTATAATAAATTATGAAACGAATCAGCCTGTTTGTTTGTGCCTTTCTCCTGAGCGGAGCCGCTGTCTTTGCGTCTCCCGAAGGAGTAGAGATTCGCCTAAAGCAGTATAAACCGGAGAGCTATCGCGCGGCTGTGCTCGACCTGCAAAAGAAATACACCGCTTATCAACCCGGCAAAGCGTGGGAAAAAGCCCTCAGCGAACTGGACACGAACCGTGCCCAACTGCTAGCCGGCATTCGCCGAGGAGATAAGAAATCCATCCGAATGGCCGAAGGATTGTTGAAGGAACTAGACGCTACGCTGCTGGCGAATCCGTTGGTTCGCGAAAAAAAGATTGTCGCTATCCGCCGCGCGTTGGGTGACAAGGCGCGTACAGCCGTAGGCGCTCCACTGGGGATTGCACCGGATAATTTCCATAACAACTTTGCCATCCCGCATCCTTCGGAAGGATGGGACAACGCTTTCGTATCCTTGACCATCCTTTCTGATAAGGTACAAGAAAAGGTGCTCTTTCAATCCCAGCCGGGCGTCATTATGGCAGATCCCGAACCACACTTCGACGGTCAACGGTTGATGTATTCTTCCATCGGCACAAACAAACGCTGGCAGCTGTTTGAATATAACTTAAAAGACGGCTCTTCACGCCAATTGACCCCCGAAGCATATCGTGACTTCGACTCTTTCGAAGGTTGTTATACACCGGAAGGACGTTATCTCTTCTGCTCCACCGGCACCTTCCTTGGCCTGCCTTGCACCGATGGAGGTAGCCACATGTGTGGACTCTTCCTCTACGACCCGGCAACCGGAAAGACACGACAGCTTACGTACGATCAAGATAGCAACTGGAGTCCCGTCATGATGGATAACGGCCAAGTGCTTTATCAGCGCTGGGAATATGCAGACATACCACATGCCAACTCGCGCATCATGTTTACCATGAATCCGGATGGCACCAACCAGCGCGCCTATTACGGCTCGAACTCCTACTTCCCTACCTCTTTCTTCGATGCACGCCCCATTCCCGGACGCCCTTCCGCCATGCTCGGAATCGTTACCGGCCACCACAGCACGCCCCGTAGCGGACGATTGATGCTGATCGACACAAACAAAGGAAGGCAGGAAGCCGATGGAGTCGTTGCCGAAATACCTTATGCCGGACGCAAAGTAGAACCTGTGGTACGAGATCGGCTGGCTGACGGCAACTGGCCGCGCTTTCTGCAACCCTGGCCGCTAAGCGACTCTTACTTTCTGGTATCTATGAAAGCCGACCCACAGTCGCTTTGGGGAATTTATCTAGTAGATCGCTTCGACAACATGACACTGCTTGCCGAAGAAGAAGGCATGGCCTATCTGGAACCTGTCCTGATGGAAGAACGCCGCACACCGCCCGTGATCCCCAGCCAAGTAAAGCCGGAATCAACGACCGGTACGGTTTTCATCCAAGATCTGTATGCCGGCGACGGCCTGAAAGACATACCCCGCGGAACGGTAAAGAGGCTTCGCATCGGTACCTACGACTTCAGTCCTTGGCAACAAGGCGGTCTGCTGGGCACGATTGGTATGGATGGCCCGTGGGACATTAAGCGAATTGTTGGCGAGGTGGAAGTGGAAGCAGACGGCTCCGTCATGTTCGACGTGCCGGCCAATACCCCTCTGTTTGTACAACCACTCGATGCCGAAGGGAAAGCTTTGCAGCTCATGCGCAGCTGGTTTACGGCTATGCCGGGCGAGATCCTCTCTTGTGTAGGCTGCCATGAAGACCGCAGCCTGATCGCAATACCACGCAAAAACAGCGCTTCAAGCAAGAAACCGCAAAAGATACAAGCTTGGTATGGCAAAGAACGAGGATTCAGCTACCGGCACGAGGTGCAACCCGTGTTAGACCAATATTGCATTGGTTGCCACAGTCGTGAGGACAACAGCCGCCCCTACCTGAAAGGAGACCGATGGATTACCGACTGGAGTTCGCAAATATCCGGTCGTGCTTCCAGCGAATATGGCGGCCACTTCACCCAATCGTATGCAGACCTGCATCGCTATGTGCGCCGTCCGGGCATAGAAAGCGACATGCACATGCTGGTGCCGATGAATGTACACGCCGACCAAACAGAGCTGATGCAACTACTAAACAAGGGACATTACAACGTAAAGATAGACTCTGCTTCCATCACGAAGTTAGCTTGTTGGATCGACTTTAACGCCCCCTTCCATGGTCGGAGAAGCGACATCTCCACCTTCGACCGTACGAAGGAGAGCCGCGAACTACGCACCCTTTACCACGAAATGTTTGGTGCGCCGGAACATGCAACGGAATACCTGCCCGAACTACCGACCGGCATTGCCTTTCAACAACCGGAGAAGCAAACCCTCGCAATAGGAGACACCCTCCTCAAAGGATGGCCGCTTTACGACCCGACGAAGCAACCCTACGACCGTTGGTCTGCCGCCCACAACAAGCAGATGGCGTTAGGCGACTTCCAACGAACGATCGAGATAGCCGACGGCATCCGCCTCCAGCTGATCAAAGTACCCGCTGGCCGTTTCGTTATGGGCAGCACGCGTCAGCCGGACGAAATGCCGCAAACCATTGTCTCCATTGACAAGCCTTATTGGATCGGACAATTTGAAATAACAAACCGACAGTTTCGTGCCTTCGACCCGACGCACGACAGCCGGGATGAGCACCGCCACGGTTATCAGTTCGGACGAAGAGGATACTCCATGAATCAGGATGACCAGCCCGCCGTACATATTTCGTGGCAACAGGCAATGGATTATTGCGCTTGGCTATCGGAAAAGACCGGCCTGCAATTTACTTTGCCCGACGAAGCACAATGGGAATGGGCGTGTCGTGCCGGCAGTAGTACCCCTTTCTGGTTCGGCGAGCTGCCAGCTGACTTCTCCCGCTATGCCAATATGGGTGACATTAAGTTGAAAGAGTTTGCCGCCTGCACGGCCTATAAGTTTTACGAAAGCGCACGTATTATCGAAAACCCAAACAAGTACGACGACTGGATTCCAAGAGATACGACCTACAACGATGGAGGTTTCATCTCCGAACCCGTAGGCCGCTACATCCGCAGCCCGTGGGAGCTGTTCGACATGCACGGCAACGTGTGGGAATGGACGCGCTCCGCCTACAAACCTTACCCCTATCGTGCTGACGATGGGCGCAACAATCCGACCACAACGGCCGAAACCACGAAGCGTGTTGCGCGGGGTGGCTCTTGGTATGACCGCCCGTTCCGCAACACCTCTTCGTTCCGATTACCTTATCGGGCGTATCAGAAGGTATATAATGTAGGTTTTCGTGTGGTCATGACTGAAAAAGAATGAGGGCAACAAGCGTGAAAACCAATCCATCAATGTATAGATTCTTCTTTATCGTGTCTTTATTGCTGGCCACCTGTTGCCTGTCGGTGGCCAGCCAGCACGCCTCTCCTTTCTCCTTTAACAAAAGGTATAAAGGGGAGAAGTTGCTGATTGCCGGCTGCGGCTGGAACAAGATTGGCGTAGTGGACAAGCAAACCGGCCACCTCGATTGGGAGCAACCACTCAGTAAAGGAGAAGATTGTAATGACATCGAGCTGACCGCCCAAAGGAATATCCTCTATGCCTATACCACCGGTGCCCGTTTGATCACTCCCGCCGGACAAATCCTCTGGGACTATAAAGCGGGTACAAACGAAGAGCTGTTTACTGCCACCCAACAACGAAAAGGAGGTTACCTATTGGCCATCTGCGGACATCCCGCCCGAATTGTAGAACTGAATAAGAAAGGGATCCCCGTCAAAGAACTCTCCTTCGAAACGGATATACCGAACGTACACAATCAGTTCAGGCAAATAGAGAAAACCAAGCGCAACACCTACCTGATCCCCCTCTTTGCTACCGGAGAGCTCCTCGAACTAGACGAAACGGGCAAGGAGCTAGATCGCATCCCGGTAGGTGGCACCCCCTTTATGGTCAAACAACTGAAGACCGGCCACTGGCTTGTTGCCTGCGGCGATGGGCATCGGTGGGTAGAGATCGACCCACGTACCCGCCAACTTGTACGTGCTGTCTCCTCCGATGATGTACCGGATGTTTCGCTACTCTTCGTCTCCGAGCTCTGTCGCTATCCAAACGGCACAACGCTCATCTCTAACTGGAACGGGCATAGTGCAGACAAGTCCCAACCCAAACTGCTGGAAGTAGATCGGAGCAATCAAGTCGTCTGGAGGTTGAAGGAGACGGGCGCCATAAAGAACGTATCGTCTGTGTTTCTGTTGCCTTGATCAAGGCACACTCAACTGATTATTCGTTTCGTTCCTCATCGCTTTGCGTAATCTCCTCCAGCGTAAAGCCTATTTGCTGTACGAGTACAATCCTTTTTCTTATCCATGCGACAAAGGTACTTCATTTTAATTCAAACATCGGCACACAAGCCAGTTTCAGCAAAAAAACATTTAGATGAAACTTTTGTTTCATGCCTATGAAACTTTTGTTTCACCGTATTGAAACTTTAGTTTCATCGGGATGAAACTAATATACGCTTGCAGCCTTTCTTTGGAAAAGCGTTGTTGTTTATATCAATTGCATGGGAGCAGTCGAGAACCACTAACCGAAGAGGAAAGAAACGGCATTTACGTGTTACTTGATGCTTTACCTTAAATTTGTAGTTACTATTTAAATCTACGCTCATCCAATACTTTACGTTTTGGTAATAATCGCTATCTTTGCGTAGGATAATTAAAAAACTCGTAATTGATTGAGTGTCAATTTCTAATAAAGGAGTAGT
>JAVVRI010000026.1:0-22274 GCA_036654795.1 Tannerellaceae bacterium | reverse complement strand
CATAACCACCAGTGTACAATCCCCCCTTACCCCATGATGCGCCTTGAGGTAATACGCCTAGCAACCACGAAGTTTAGAGATTATCCAAATTCAATTTTGAAGATTTCAGTATACGCTTTATTTTCTGTGTAGATATTCAGAACATCCTGCCTTGCTTTCTTCATCCATTTGGCCGACACAGATATGAACTTGAAAACAATAGTTGAGTTTGTCGGCTATGTTAAACTGTCAGTTCTTTGACCGCTCTGAGTATCGTATCTGGCACTACACGTACGAAGTGTTGGATGAAGCGAGAGATGAGGCATGAGATGATTGGTTACATCCACTATACATGAACCACCGCAGAAATAGATACATATGATGGAACGAACAATCTCACTGTATTGGGCGTAGTATAGAAAATGATCGACGAGAGCAAATAAACATAAATAAGTCTTCATGTAATAGCAAATAGCCGGCTTGTAACTATCTTTGCAAACAGAAATAAAGATAGAGAAGAATGAACTTTAAGTACGATGTAATTGTGGTAGGAGCTGGTCATGCCGGTTGCGAGGCAGCAGCAGCAGCAGCCAACCTAGGATCTGAAACGCTCCTTATCACAATGGATATGAATAAAATTGCGCAAATGAGCTGCAACCCGGCAGTCGGAGGAATTGCCAAAGGGCAGATCGTCCGTGAGATTGATGCTCTGGGTGGCTATATGGGAATCGTAACAGATCGCACAGCCATCCAATTTCGCATGCTAAACCGTAGCAAAGGCCCCGCTATGTGGAGCCCGCGGGCGCAGAGCGACCGGATGCGCTTTAGTGAATGCTGGCGCGGTATCCTGGAGAACCTACCAAACCTATATCTGTGGCAGGACACAGTGAGCGCACTCATCATCGAACAAGGCGTTGTTTGCGGTGTCCGTACGGCGATGAACGTAGAATTTCGTGCTCATAGCGTAGTGCTTACCAATGGAACGTTCCTGAATGGTCTTCTTCACATCGGACGTACTCAACTACGCGGCGGACGTATTGCCGAACCGGCTGTTGGCGGGCTGACAGAGCAATTGGTTGCCGCCGGTATCCGTTCCGAACGAATGAAAACGGGAACTCCCGTACGAGTGGACGGCCGTAGTATCCACTTCGACGAAATGAACGAACAGGGTGGGGAAAACGACTATCATACCTTTTCCTATTTGGATAATGTAAAGCGCACGCTAAAACAGTTGAGCTGCTGGACGACCTATACGAACGAAGCCTGTCATGCCATTTTGCGCGAAGGCCTTCCTGACTCTCCGCTTTATAACGGGCAGATTCAAAGTATCGGCCCCCGTTATTGCCCCAGCATCGAAACGAAAATCGTCACCTTTGCTGAGAAGACGCAGCACCAGCTCTTCCTCGAACCCGAAGGTGAGACCACGCAGGAGTATTACTTGAATGGCTTCTCCTCTTCCCTACCCCTCGACATACAGCTACGTGCGCTTCAGGAAATCTCGGCTTTTCGTGACATCCATATTTACCGTCCCGGTTACGCGATTGAATACGACTTCTTCGATCCGACCCAGCTTTATCATACGTTGGAAACGAAGCATATTCCCAACCTATTCTTTGCCGGACAGATTAACGGCACTACTGGTTACGAGGAGGCGGGCGGTCAAGGCCTGATGGCCGGTATTAATGCCCATCAGAAATGCCACGGCGGTGAGCCTTTTGTGTTGGGACGCGACGAAGCCTATATAGGTGTACTCATCGACGATCTGGTGACCAAAGGAGTGGACGAACCTTACCGGATGTTTACCTCACGAGCAGAGTATCGCATTTTGCTTCGTCAGGATGACGCTGATATGCGTCTGACCGAAAAGTCTTACAAGCTTGGCTTGGCTAAGCAAGGTCGCTACGATCTCTTGTGCGAGAAACGTGTGAGCCGCGACGCCTTGATTGCCTTTGCCGAAAACTACTCCATCAAGCCGCAATATATAAATGACGGTTTGGAAAGGTTAGACACTGCCCCACTCGCTCAAGGTTGTAAACTGGTGGACTTGATCCTTCGCCCGCAACTCTCTTTCGAAAGCCTGGCCGGACTTGTCCCTGCCCTTCAAAGCGAACTAGACAAAGTGCCTGCCTCACGTAGGGCTGAGATTATAGAGGCTGCCGAAATCCTAACAAAATACAGCGGATACATCAAGCGCGAGCAGATTATTGCTGACAAGATAAGCCGTCTGGAAAATATCCGTATCAAAGATAAGTTCGATTACAGCACGATTCTCTCTATCTCTACCGAAGCCCGTCAGAAGCTGGCGCGGATTGAACCGGAGACTATTGCGCAGGCAAGTCGCATTCCGGGTATCTCTCCTAGCGACATCAATATTCTGTTGGTTATGATGGGTCGATAAATGATGTTTGTTTCACGTGAAACAATTGAAAGAATAGGTTTAGTAAACTTACTTAAAATACTGGTTTAATGATCATATGGCAGTAGATAAGAATACACATATAAGCGACATCCTCTCCGTTATTCCGGAAACTCCGGGATGCTATCAGTATTTTGACGATGAAGGAGTGATCATCTATGTGGGGAAGGCAAAGAACCTAAAGCGGCGCGTTAGCTCCTACTTTAATAAGAATCACGACAGCAATAAGACGCGTGTTCTTGTGAAGCAGATTTGCGATATTAAGTATATCGTTGTAGACTCCGAAGAGGACGCTCTGCTGTTGGAAAATAACTTGATTAAGCAATACCGCCCTCGATATAACGTATTGCTGAAAGACGATAAAACGTATCCTTCTATTATCGTAAAGAACGAATACTTTCCGCGTATCTTCCAGACTCGAAACATTGTGCGCGATGGCTCGCAATATTACGGTCCCTATCCGTCCATCTACACGGCGCGGGTAATGTTGCAAATGTTGAAAGAGCTCTATCCTATCCGTACCTGCAAATATCCGCTAACACCCGAAGCTATCGCCCGTGGGCAATATAAAGTTTGTTTGGAATATCACATCAAACGCTGCAAAGGTCCTTGCGAAGGATTGCAAAGCTTGGAGGAATATCAGCAAAACATATCCGAAATAAAGGAAATACTTCGTGGAAATATTAGCCAAATCAGCAAGCATCTTTTCGACAAAATGCAGAAGCTGGCCGAAGAACTACGCTTTGAGGAGGCGCAGAAGTTGAAAGAAAAGTATGACGCCATCGAAAACTATCGCGCCAAATCGACTGTTGTAACCGTCATGTTGCATAATATAGATGTCTTCACGCTTATCGAGAACGGACAGTCTGCTTACGTAAACTTCCTGCATATTGGCAATGGCGCCATTGTGCAGGGCTATACTTTCGAATATAAAAAACGGTTGGAGGAGACTCCTGAAGAATTGCTTGCACTCGGAATCGTTGAAATGAGGGAACGCTTCAAGAGTACAGCCCGCGAAATAATCGTTCCTTTTGATCCGGGCATTGAACTAACAGACGTAAGTTTCACCATTCCACAACGCGGGGATAAGAAGAAATTGCTGGAACTCTCAGAAATGAACGTTAAGCAATATAAGGTAGACCGTCTTAAACAGGCAGAGAAGCTCAATCCGGAACAACGCAGCACGCGTCTGCTTAAAGAGGTGCAAGACGCCCTTCATCTGCCGAAGTTGCCGGTACATATTGAGTGTTTCGACAACTCCAACATTCAGGGAAGTGATGCCGTAGCTGCTTGCGTAGTCTTCAAAATGGCGAAGCCATCGAAGAAAGATTACCGCAAATACAATATCAAGACCGTTTTAGGGCCGGACGATTACGCTTCGATGAAAGAAGTAGTGCGCCGCCGCTATCAACGCGCCATCGACGAAGAGACTCCCCTACCCGACCTGATCATTACTGACGGTGGAAAGGGGCAAATGGAGGTGGTACGTGAAGTAATAGAAGACGAACTGCACCTTCAGATACCCATTGCCGGTCTGGCGAAGGATGGTAAGCATCGCACGGCCGAACTGCTGTTTGGCTTTCCTCCTACTTCCATTGGGATGCCGTTACAGAGCTTCATGTTCCATTTCTTCACCCGGATACAGGACGAGGTACACCGCTTTGCCATCACCTTCCATAAGGAGAAACGCAGCAAAGGACAAACGAAATCGGAATTAGACACCATAAAAGGCATTGGCGAAAAGACAAAAGTATTACTTTTACAGCAGTATAAAAGCGTGAAGCGCATTCGTGAAGCCTCCATCGAGGAGCTGGCAGCTCTGATCGGAGAAGCGAGGGCAAAAGCGCTCAAAAATGGACTAATTAAAGCAGAGTAATAGATAAAATGAGAACAGTAACACAACGTGTACAGTATGCCACAGTGACGATTGACGGAAAACAAAAGTCCGCCATTTCTTTTGGTATGCTTGTATTGGTAGGAATTGAAGATCGCGATACGCAGGAAGACATCGAATGGCTGGCTAAAAAGCTAGTCAATCTGCGTATATTCGACGATGAAAACGGCGTAATGAACCGCTCCATACTGGAGGCCGGCGGTGAAATCATGGTAGTAAGTCAGTTTACCCTCCAAGCGTCAACGAAGAAGGGAAACCGTCCCTCCTACCTCCATGCCTCGAAACCGGACTTTGCCATCCCGATGTATGAAAGCTTTTGCCGTGAGGTGAGCCTGCAACTGGGAAAAGAGGTAGCCACTGGTACCTTTGGTGCCGATATGAAGATTGCATTAGTAAATGACGGACCGGTTACGATCTTGATAGACTCACAAAACAAAGAATAGCCATGGACGAACTCACCCTAAAGCAAGCGCAGGAACAAGTTGACCTCTGGATTAAAACTTACGGCGTACGCTATTTTAACGAGCTTACCAATATGACGATCCTTACCGAAGAGGTAGGCGAACTAGCACGTATCATGGCGCGCACATACGGCGAACAGTCCTTTAAGGAGAGTGATAAACATCGTGATTTAGGCGATGAAATGGCCGATGTGCTTTGGGTGTTACTCTGTATGGCCAATCAGACAGGTATCGATATGACTTCTGCTTTTGCCAAAAACTTGCAAAAGAAAACGAATCGAGATAAAGAAAGACATATAAACAATAATAAATTATGACAGATCAAAGTATTGATAAATATCAAGAAGCATTCAAGCGCTTTGAAGCGCCTCAGGCGGACGAGAAGATAACCAAAACGGTCAACGCACTGCTTGTCGCTCATTACGAAGAGAACTTTACGCCGGAGGTGCTGAAGACTATTCATGGTTGTATCGACCTCACCACCCTCACTAGCCTCGACTCGAAAGAAATTGTATGGCAATTAGTGGACAAAGTAAACGATTACGAGGGCGCACGCCCCGACGTTCCTAATGTGGCGGCTATTTGTACCTATCCCCTCTTTGTAGATACGGTGAAGCAAGCCCTTACTGCGCAGGATGTACGTATCGCTTCCGTAGCCGGAGGATTTCCCTCCTCGCAGACCTTTATGGAGGTCAAGATTGCCGAAGTCGCCATGGCCGTTATGCAGGGTGCTGACGAGATTGACGTAGTAATCAACCTCGGCTATTTCATGGAAGAAAACTATGAGGAGATTGCCGAAGAATTGCAGGAGATCAAAGAGAGTTGTCGCGAAGCCAAGCTGAAAGTAATCCTCGAAACCGGTGCGCTGGCCACTGCCCAGAACATACAAAAAGCCGCTATCATGGCACTCTATAGCGACGCGGACTTCATTAAAACATCAACAGGCAAAGGTTATCCCGGCGCTACACCGGAAGCGGTCTACACCATGTGTCGTGTTATCAAGGCTTATGCCGCTATCTTCGGTAGAAAGGCTGGTATTAAAGTGTCCGGAGGTGTTCGTACTGCCGAAGAAGCCGTCCGTTATTACACCATCGTCAAGGAAGTTCTCGGCACGGAATGGCTCAACAAAGAGCTTTTCCGCATCGGTGCCAGCAGTCTAGTAACCGATATTGAGAAGCGTCTCGGAGCTTAACCCCCTTCATCCTCCTTCCCTATAACAAGTCAGGGCAACTGCATAAACGTATGCGGTTGCCCTGATTTTATTTTTTTCTATTGATAATATAATCGGCTAAGAGTGATAAACCGTTGCGAGCTTCTGAGTCCGGTAGTTGGAAAAGTATCTTCATCGCTTTGGCGTGATAAGCCTTCATGCGTTCTTCGGCATAGGCGATGCCTCCATTCTGTTTTGCAAAAGCAATCAATTCATCGATGTTTTTGGAAGTGAAATCCTTCCGAAGGATCATATTCAGGTAGCGGGCACTATCCTCTGCCCTACTCGACCGCAAGGCGTAAAGTAATGGAAGGGTAACCTTCCCCTCACGGATGTCGTTACCGGTAGGTTTACCAATATCAGTTTCGCGAAAATAGTCGAAGATGTCATCTTTGATCTGGAAGCAGTAGCCCAAGTATTCACCGTACTCGCGACAAAGAGCAATTATGTCCGGCATGGCGTCGGCACTGATTGCACCAATCTCTGTACAGGCGGATAGCAGCATCGCTGTCTTTTTACGGATCACCTGCATGTAGCAGGTCTCGTCTAAAATACTTTCTTCCGCGGTTTCCAGTTGCTTGATTTCCCCTTCTGACAAGTCGCGCCCCAGGTTAGAGACAATGCCGATAATACGCAAATCACCAGTCTGAATGGAGCGTATTAAGGAGGTGGAAAGGACATAATCGCCTACCAATACAGAGATGCGATTATCGAAGATCGCATTGAGCGAAGGTACGCCACGGCGCTCTTTCGTCTCGTCCACCACGTCATCATGGATAAGCGTAGCGGTATGCAATAACTCCAACAGCACAGCGGCGTTGATTGTATTGTCCGTTACTTTTCCGCAGGCCTTTGCTGTCAGCAAAACCAAAAGCGGGCGTATATGTTTTCCTGCTGATTGCAGGATGGTGTCGATAGCAGACTGCAACCGGCGCGTCTCACTTCGTAACGAATCCGCAAACTCATCATTAAAGCGTTTAAACTCCACCGCAACCGGCTCTTCTATTTTCCTTCTTTCCTCCATATTCCATCCAAAGATGCGCAAAAGTAGCAAAAACTATTGAGTAAGCGACTTTTTTCGTACATTTACCGACATTTGTCCCACTAAAACGTGTTAAAAGCAATGAAGTTATTCCTAATAGACGCTTATGCGTTGATCTACCGTTCTTATTACGCCTTCATTAAGAACCCGCGTATCAATTCGAAAGGTGTAAATACCTCCGCTATCTTTGGCTTTGTCAATATATTGGAGGATATATTAAAGACGAACAACCCAACCCATATTGCCGTTGGCTTCGACCCCAAAGGGCCTACCTTCCGCCATGAAGCATACGAACAATACAAAGCGCAGCGCGAAGAGACGCCTGAGGTGATCCGCCAGTCCATACCTATTATTAAAGATATTATTAATGCCTACCGCATCCCCATTCTGGAGGTGCCGCGTTATGAAGCGGACGATGTGATTGGCACCATCGCCAAGCAAGCCGAGCGCGAAGGCTTTGAGGTCTACATGATGACTCCCGACAAAGACTACGGTCAGCTGGTCTCTGAGCATATCTTTATGTATCGTCCCAAATTTGGTGGTGGATACGAAACCATGGGTGTGAAAGAGGTGTTGGAGAAATATGACTTGACCAGCACCGAACAGGTGATAGACCTTCTTGGTCTTATGGGCGACGCTTCGGATAACATCCCCGGCTGTCCCGGAGTTGGTGAGAAGACAGCCCAAAAGCTACTCACCGAATTTGGCAGCATCGAGAACCTGCTTGCGAACACCGACAAACTGAAAGGCGCTATTCAGAAGAAGGTATCCGAAAATAAAGAGCAAATCCTCTTCTCTAAATTCTTAGCCACAATCAAGACCGATGTGCCGATCCGCTTCGATGCTGCCGGATGTGTGCTGGAAAAGGCGAACGACGAGCGGTTGGCTGATATTTACAATGAATTAGAATTTAGAGCATTTATTAACAAGCTGGGCAATGAGCCGCAAAAAGCAGTTCAAAAGGCCAATACTCAACCCGCCATGCTTGATTTATTTGCGTCCGAGAGTGCGGCTGCGCCTGAATATTCTACTCTCACGGACTTAACAACCACTCCGCACATATATCATTTGGTTGATACAGAGGAAAAAAGAGCCAATTTAGCCCTCTTTCTGGACAATCAACAATTCTATGCTTTTGACACGGAAACGGACAGCGTGGAGCCGCTCACCGCCGGATTGGTCGGCATGTCCTTTTCCGTAAAGGAAAATGAGGCTTGGTACGTCCCCGTGCCCGCCGATCCCGAAGAGGCACGTGCCGTGGTGGAGTGCTTCTCCCCTACCCTTCAAAATCCAAAGATACAGAAAATAGGACAAAACATAAAGTTCGACATCCTTGTACTCCGTAAGTACGGCGTGCGGATGGCGGGACCACTTTTCGACACCATGGTGGCTCACTACCTCCTGAACCCTGAGTTACGTCACGGTATGGATTACCTAGCCGAGACCTACCTCCATTATAAGACCGTCCACATCGAAGAACTGATTGGCGCCAAGGGGAAGAACCAGCGCACTATGCGCAATGTGCCGGTCGAGCAGGTAGCTGAGTATGCCGCCGAAGATGCCGACATCACCCTCAAGCTAAAAAACCGCTTCGAGCCGGAACTGGACAAAGAGGGGCTCGCCTCCCTTTTCTATGACATAGAGATGCCGCTGATCTACGTTTTGGTCTCCATCGAGGAGACAGGCGTAACGCTGGACATTGCCGCCCTCAAACAATCCTCCATCGAACTAACGGCCTTGCTGATGGCGTTGGAAGGGGAAATATATGAAATGGCGGGTGCAGAGTTCAACATCAACTCGACTAAACAGGTGGGCGAAGTCCTCTTCGACCGCCTCAAAATAGATGAAAAGGCGAAGAAGACCAAACTGGGTAATTACAGTACCGGCGAAGAGATTCTGGAAAAGCTCCGCTTCAAGCACCCCATCGTAGGCAAGTTGCTTGAGTATCGTGGGCTGAAAAAACTACTCGGCACATACGTGGACGCCCTGCCCGAACTGATCAACCCCGTAACGGGCAAGATACATACGTCGTTCAACCAAACAGTCACCTCTACCGGTCGCCTTAGCTCGACGAACCCGAACCTGCAAAACATCCCGATCCGGGACGAAATGGGGCGCGAAATCCGTAAAGCATTCACGGCCGACAACGACGACTGTCTCTTCTTCTCTGCCGACTATTCGCAGATTGAGTTACGTATCATGGCGCACCTGAGTGGCGATGCGCACATGATAGAGGCCTTTCGCAGCAGCGAAGACATCCATGCCGCCACTGCCGCCAAGATATACGGTGTCCCCCTTACAGACGTAACCACCGACATGCGCCGCAAAGCCAAGACGGCAAACTTTGGTATCATCTACGGCATCTCCGTCTTTGGTCTGGCCGAACGGTTAAGCATTCCGCGTAGCGAATCGAAGGAGTTGATAGACGGCTACTTCCTCACCTACCCTCGCGTGAAGGAATACATGGACGAATGTATCGCGATTGCTAAAACGAAAGGGTATGTGGAGACGATCTTTAAGCGCAAACGCTTCCTGCCGGACATCAATTCGCACAACAGCGTAGTGCGTGGCTATGCTGAGCGCAACGCCATCAACGCCCCCATACAAGGTAGTGCCGCCGACATTATCAAGGTGGCGATGGTACGCATCTTCACCCGCTTCGAAGCCGAAGGCCTGCGTAGCCGGATGATCCTGCAAGTACATGACGAACTCAACTTCAACGTTTGGAAAGAGGAATTAGACAGCGTAAAGCGCATTGTCTTGGAAGAGATGGAAGGCGCCATCCAGTTGCAAGTACCCTTAATAGCTGACTGTGGCGAAGGCATCAACTGGCTGGAAGCGCATTAATGGAAGTGGATTAATGAAAGTACATATATGTTTCAACCTCAAAGCATATATGTTTACACTTCAAAGCATATATGCTATACGAATAAAAAAACTCGTCCGACGCCGCTCTTCCGTATAGAAGAATGGCATCGGACGAGATAATTAGTATTTAGGTGAATACAAAATAATGCAATCTAAAGCTTACCTCATTTTTCAGACGTACAATAGTTTTTGTTTGCATCCCACCAGATAGGAGTGCTAACCACATCCTTATTGCCTAACATAGTGACTCCTTTTGCATATTCTTCTGCATTGATAAGCGTTTCTTGTGACGGATATTGCATGCGCTTGATGTAGTTTCCGGGAGTCTTTATGTCCTTATTGTTATTGTCATAGAGTGCTTGGTCACGATATACAGCAACATCCATACGCGGTAGGTTCAGGCGACGTTTGTCGTTCCATCCCTCCAAAGCCAGATCGGGCACACCGGCAATGTATTTCTGCGTAATGATTTTTTCCAGCGCCGTATTGCCTGCACCTTGCACATCCTCAAACTTAACGCTTGTCCCCGCCTCGTTTTTATCCGTAGAAGCCAAATAATTGGCAGCGGCAGAAGCTACTCCCCATTTTTCGAATGAAGCCTGAATACCGTTTTCATATTCAGCTTTCGCGTTGCCTGACAAGATGCCACGTGCATAAAGCTCAGCTTTCAAGAAGCAGATCTCTTCATATAGGAAAAGATCGTACGGACGAGATTTATACATCATTCCCTCCTTTACAAGGAAACCTAACTCAGCACAGTTCTTCGATTCATAGATGCCGACATTGGCCTCTTCTACTTTGGCACCAAATATCAAGCCCTTCCAGTCACCATTACCGATACCCGGCTGAAACATTTTAGGTGCACGCGGGTCTACTTTGGTAGGGTGTACTGCTGATACCGGTAGAGCCGGTTTACCACTTAAGGTAGGAGTCATATTCTTCACATTAGCAGGCCAAGCGATGCCACCTAGGTTTGTCACTAGTTTCTCGTACGATTTCGACATACAGATCGGACCACCCCACGAAATTTGAAACATCGTGTAGTTATAATCCTGTCCCCATGAACCGTCAGCCTTAGGAGGCAAATAGGTATTATCGGCAGGGCTACTGATCACACCTGCAGGATTGCTGAGGGCAGCCTCTGCTTCCATTTTGCATTTCGGTTGGTCTATTTCTGACAAGCGTACGGCAAAACGAAGGCGCAATGAGTTTGCAAACTTTTTCCAAGCGTCTGTATTACCTTTATAGACAATGTCAATAGCTCCATCAGTAAAGATAGGATCGGCACTAGCATTGAACATCTTGATGGCAGCATCCAGCTCAGTGAAATATTCATAGTAAATGTCTTTTACTGATTTGTAGGGCGGATTTACTTCTGGATCATCACTTGCAGCAGGAAAAGGCATCGGACCAAATAGATCAACAGCCTGACTGTGCACATAAACGCGCCATATTTTTGCAAAAGCAATCGTGTTGGCATACTTTTCCATGCGGGGCGTCAATGAACGAATAGCAATATTTATAGACGCAATCTGCTCCAAGTATTTCCCCCAAGCTAGGTTGTTCCAGCTGTCATTTTGCATATAATTCTTCATAGCCCATCCACCGCCATCGACAGTCATTTGGGAATAGAAATCGAGTTGCAGCGGTTTTAGGCGTTGTTCTATATCTCCGTCTATGATTTTCCCCCCACGAATGGCAGAAGCTAATCGTGGTTCATTCATGTTATAATTCACATCGTCCGTTGGTTCGTTCGGATTCTCGTTTAATCCGGTCAGATCACATCCGGAAACGCCTATCAGTAGTAGAACCGAACAAGCAGCTAATATCTTAACAGTTTTCATATCGTTTTCTTTTTTTAGATTTGTAGTTACATTAAAATGCCAGATTCAAATTGAACCCTAAGCTTCTCATTGTCGGCATGGAACCCCATTCTATACCTTGTGCATTACCTGAAGTATAAGCCGATTCAGGATCAAATCCTTTGGTCTTGCTATGGATCATAAACAAGTTGCGCGCTACGAAACTTAACCGAAGGGCGGTAAACGGCGTCTTAGCCAAGATGGTTTTCGGGAAATTATAACCTAAGCTCAACTCGCGTAAACGAATATTGGTTGCGTCATACATGTATGCTTCTGTAATACCAGTGAGACCACTCCAATAAGACTCAGCACTAATGCTCTTTGCATTTGGAGTACCATCAGCCGTCATACCTGGAACAACCATGCCATCGCGTCCATCCAACGTCATTTCCAACGAACCGGAAGATGTACCTGCTCTTACTGAACCCATATACACATCACCGCCTTTACGCATGTCGAACATAAAGTTCAATACAAAGTTTTTATAGCTCAAAGTGTTGCTCCAACCCATCATCCAATCCGGCTGGTTATTACCTAACAGAACCATGTCTTTCGTACCTAACGGCACACCATCAGCACCAATGATCATATTGCCATTATCATCACGCTGATAAGCATAGCCATAAATGTCACCATAAGCACCACCTTCGTGAGCCACAATCTTTAGAAACGTAACAGAAGCATCACTCAAAATCTGCTCTTTGGTACCGGTTGTTAAAGAAACTACCTTATTGATGTTCTTCGACCAGTTCAACTGTGTCTCCCATAGGAATCCACTTTCAGTTTGCAGAGGGGTCGCGTTTAAGGCTATTTCTACACCCTTGTTCTCTATATTACCGGCATTGATCATCTTCTTCTTGAAACCTGTTGCGGCAGGAACATCAATCTGCAGAATCTGGTCTTTTGAATTCTTTTTATAGTAAGCCACATCCAAACCAATACGATTATTGATTGCTTTAAGTTCAAGGCCTAATTCCCAAGAATTGATGGTTTCATTCTTCAAATTAGGGTTAGCCATCCAGTTGGCATTATTGGCATTGAATATACCCCCTTTAATGTCGTAACCAATTTTATAATAGTCGCGAAGCATATATGCGTCGGCATCATTACCCACCTGTGCCCATGAAGCTCTCAGCTTACCGAAGGTGATAGGTCCTAAGCTAGTACCCATTTTATTAAGCATTTGCGTAAAGATCCAGCTTACGCCAACTGATGGATAAAAATAAGAGGCATTGTCCTTGGGAAGTGTTGACGACCAGTCGTTACGAGCAGTCAGGTCAAGATACAAATAATCGTCCCATGACATCGAAGCTGTTGCGTATAACGAATTGATCTGTTTACGGTTCTTGATATATTCGCCACCGTGTGTCTTACCATTGGCTATGGCATGAAACTCAGGGATGACAAATTCGCCTGACGACTCTTTATATTCGCTTCTGGAACGATACATAATGTTACCACCAACGGTACCAACAATGCCAAACTTATTCCAGTTCCCTTTTGCCGACAGCAAGAAGTCTGAGTTGATCTCGGTAAACTTTTCCATATTTGCCGACATACTGCCGTTTGTTTCCCAATAAGGATTGCCAGTAGCACGAATGGCTTCATATTGGATTGTGTAATTATCCATACCCGAACGCAGTTTCAAGTTCAACCAATCGGTGAAGGTGAAGTCCAAGGCTGCAAAGCCCATGAAACGATCTTTCTTGTCACTATTCGTATTACGGTAGGCAGACCAATAGGCGTTATTTGCATTTGCTCCCGGATCAATAAGAAAGCCGGCCGGTTTACCATCATTGCGCTTCCAATCATTATCCTTATAACCGTCATAATCGGAGTAACCGACACTACGGGGCATGCTTAAGTAGTTCAGGAAGATATTATCCGGGTCTCCGGCTAATTTGATACGATTGTTGGTATGCTGGCTTATGTAGTTTACCTTCACGTCAGCAGATAACCATTTCGACATCTTCGCCGTAGAACGTATGTTGATTGATGTACGATCCATGCCGCTATTAGGAACAACCCCTTTGTTGTCCAGACGCGTTACGCCAGCACGGAAGGTAATATCTTCCGTACTCTTGCTCAAGTCGATGCTGTTTGTCCATGTTGAGCCTGTACGCAGGAAGTCTTTATACAAATCATTGTCTCTGGCTGCATAAGCAAACGTCCCCATAGCCATATCCTTTTGCGATCCGTCCATTTTCATACCCCAGTTGGCAGCTTTGTTATTATCGAAAGCACCGGCAACGCCTTGCCCATAAACATTCTGGAACTTAGCTGTCTGCATCGGATTTTCAGCCGTGAAGTTGGTGTTTACATTAATGCCCCAACCTCTACCCTGTGTTCCTTTTTTGGTTGTAATCATAACAACACCATTACCAGCACGGCTACCATACAAGGCGGCGGCAGCGGGACCTTTCAGTACAGACATACTTTCAATATCGTCAGGCGAAATATCAGATATGCCGGAACCTTTATCCAATTTACCATTTCCCCAGAGGTCGTCAGTACCACCACTAAAGTTGTCGATAGGTACACCGTCAACCACAACCAACGGTTGGTTGTTTCCGGCAATAGAATTATTACCACGAATCACGATACGAGAAGAGCCTCCCACTCCTGTCCCGTTTTGTTTTATCTGCAAACCAGCTACTTTACCAGCCAGTGCATTGGCCACATTAGCATCGCGTGTCTGAGTCAATGACTCTCCCTTTAGCTCGGACATGGAGTATCCTAATGCCTTCTTTTCACGTTTAATCCCTAATGCTGTTACAACGATTTCGTCAATCTTTTGTGAATCTTCTTTTAACTGTACGTCGATTTTAGTTTTTCCGGCAATAGTAAACGTCACAGTTGAATAGCCAATATAACTAAATTGTAACGTTTTCCCGCCTTCTGTTTCAAACGCATAATTTCCGTCCATGTCTGTTACAGTACCAATCAATGTTCCTGGTATTATAACGCTTACTCCAGGAAGTCCATAACCATCCTTTGCGTCTGTTACAACGCCGGAAATTTTCTGTGCACTCAGATTACAACAAGTAATCAGTACAATCAAAATACTCAGTAATTTTCTAAGTCCTGAGTAATTCTTAAATGAATAGTATCTCATATTATTTTAATTTAGGTATGCAAAATTTATTATCACATATTATATATGTAATACAACCTTGTGCTTATAATGTAATTAGATAATTGCTTATGCCCTGAAACAGTGTATGCTGTGGCATAATAAAATGTTTATAGTTCTTTGCTTAACTCATGGGCTTCTTTATTTATTAGTAGGTTATACATTTGTTTATTTTGATATTTCTATTATTGATGCATTCAGCGTCTGGCCGGAAGAGATGGACGGTTTCCGTATCGTATAATGAATGCCGGAAGCCAGACGGATATATTCCATGACTTGTGGTAATTGTTCGTCTTTAAACTTTGCGGTTAGGATAGATTTCATAACTTCTTGATCTTTCACTTCGAACGTTACATGGTAATGGCGACTTAATATTTTCAATACTTGGCTCATCGGGTGGTTACGGAAGATTATTTCGCCACGCTTCCAAGCGGTGTCATAATCGGTATCAACAGTCGTTATTTCCAATTGATTTGTACCCTTTTTAAATTCCGCTTTTTCATTTGGTTTCAGTATTTGTGAGATTCTTTTCCCGTTTACAGCGAGAAGGTTCAACTTCACAGATCCTTCTACGAGTGTTGTTTCTATCAGATCTTCGTCTTCATAGGCCAAGACGCCAAAGGAAGTGCCAAGCACCTCAACGGAATAGACCTCATTTGTTTTAACTATAAAAGGCTGATCAGCATGCTTGGTTACTTCGAAATAGCCCTGCCCGTTTAGTTCTACTGTGCGAAAGTCCCTCTGAAACTCGGACGGGTATCTTAAAGTACTGCCGGCATTGAGCCATACGCGCGTACCATCAGGCAAATTAAATTTCGAAACAACTCCCGGATTTGAACGGACTTCTAACATTCGTTCTTTCTCTTCTGTATGACTACTGAGCAGATAAATGGACAAGAGGAATAACGGAATAAATAAAATGGCAGCAATCTGTTGCAATAGTTGCAGTTGATGGCGCACCACTGATCGTCCATTTTGTTTCTGAATTCTTGATTTAAAGCGGAGTAAAGCAGCATCAGGATCTACAGCTTTCATTACGCGCAAGCGACTTGTAACTTGCAGCATAAAATAGAGTTGTTCCAGTTGCTTCTCATTATCCTCCGATGCAGCCAGCCAGCTTTCCACCTCTGCCTTTCCCTCGTTCGACAAGGTTCCGTCAAGATATTGAATTAGTATGTGTTCGTCTATAGGTGTCATATTTATTTCTGTTTCTATAAGTAATACAATTCAGATCGACTATGTACTAAACGTAACTGTAATTATTTTTAAAGATACATGTAATATTTAATATTCGGAACCAAGGCAACCGCCTTATAATACATTCGTCCAAACTATTAGTGCTTTCTATACTAATAATTAGTTCAACGTATTACTCTTATTATGCATTTGGGCTAGCTCGTAATCTATTTTGAGCAGGCTCAAAATAGGTTATGAGCTAGGTCAAAATGAATGTTGAGCTAGCTCAAAAGAATAAAAATAGATAAGCCAAAAAGTAAAACATCCTATCTTTTTCATTAATATACTGCACGTTAGAGCTAATCCCTCTGCATGCAGCACAACTGTCGGCTACGACTTATCGAAAAGGCATACCAATCGAGATGATTTACTCCTTAATGTTGGTGCGGTTGCCCTATATCGGCACCTGTTTAAATCGAACTGTGAGAATTATCAATAAGATTGATGTTTTTTTATAAAAGTTAGGGTAATTAGGGGATACATAGGATAAAATAGTATACATTTACTGGTGAATTGTGTGTTGTTGTTAAATGATTGTGTATGAAAATAGTTGTCTTAATTCTTTGGTTACTTACAAGTGTAACATTAGCAGAGGCTCAACAACGTGTTGCCGAAGTGTCTATCACTATACAAACGCCCAAAAGGATTGTTGATGTGTTGGATGAGATAGAAAAGCAAACGGAATATTCCTTTGTATATGATGCTCGTGTCATTGACCTTTCAGCTAAGATAAGTACATCGTTGAATGGTAATTTGTTCGAACTCCTCCATCAACTATTCAAAAACACCGACATTGCCTACACCATTATAGCAGACCAGATTATACTAAATAAGAAAGAAACACTCATTCGCATCCAGCAACAATCCTTTCGAAAGGTAAACGGAGTAGTGACAGATGAAAAGGGGGTACCTGTGATAGGTGCTAATATCATAGAGAAGGAAACAACAAATGGTTCAACTACCGATTTGAACGGTCGCTTTGTCGTGAATATTCCGCAGAAGACAGTCCTTCACGTCTCCTATATCGGATATAATCCGCAAGATATAGTTTATAACGGGCAGTCCTTTCTTCGTATCAAACTGACCGAAAATACGCAGCAACTGGAGGAGGTTGTCGTTACAGCCTTAGGACTATGTAAAAAGGAGTCGTCGCTGGCTTATGCCACCCAACTTATTGCCGGCGAAGAGCTGACACGCAATAAAGAACTTAATCTGATAAACACGCTGACAGGAAAGCTGGCTGGTGTGCAGATTAATAAAACATCGTCCGGTCTGATCGGATCGGCAAAAGTCATCATTCGTGGCAGTCGTTCCGTGTCAGGCAATAACCAGCCGTTGTATGTGGTTGATGGTGTGCCGATGCTCAACTCGATCAGTGAGCAGGCCATGACGATTATTGGTGGGACAGCCGATGCCGGTAATCGCGATGGAGGAGATGGAATCTCTAATCTGAATCCGGATGATATAGAGAGTCTGAATATTTTGAAAGGTGCCTCTGCCGCGGCTCTTTACGGAGCACAAGCTGCCAACGGCGTTATTCTGATTACGACAAAGAGAGGAGTGCCGGGTGTACAACGAATGCAGTTTTCTTCTACCCTAACGGTAGATCATGCCATTTCGCTTCCTAAGTTTCAAAACGATTATGGCAAATTGGACGGTTCGGCAGAGAGCTGGGGTGAGAAGGCTTTGCTGCCTGCTTATGATAACACGCGTGATTTCTTCCGTAATGGCTTAACGGCGGTCAATGCCATCTCTTTCATGTCCGGTAATGAAAAGACGCAGTCTTACTTTTCGTATGCAAACGCCACAGCCCGCGGGATAATTGATAAAAATAGTATGAATAAGCATAATCTGAACTTACGTGAAACCTCTTCCTTTTTCAATAAGCGTCTTACGCTTGATGGCAACGTGAATCTGATGACGCAATACGTAAAGAACGAACCGGCTATTGGTGGCTTTTATATGAATCCATTGAATGGCCTTTATACCTTTCCACGCGGAATGGATATTACTCCATACAAAGACAATTTTGAGCTGTTCAGCGATAAACGGAATATGCAGGTGCAGAATTGGTATACGGCGATTACGGACTTTGACCAGAACCCTTATTGGCTGGTGAATCGTATAGAAAGTAGAAATAGGCGAGCACGTGTCCTTGCATCCTTGTCCGTCAACTTGAAAGTTACCGACTGGTTAACGCTTCTGGCACGTGGCAATGTCGATTATATCCATGACAAATTTCGACAAAAGATCTACGCATCTACTTCTCCGGGCATTGCTGGCGTGAATGGACGTTATATTGATATTGGCTATCAAGAAACACAGCTTTATGGCGATGTGATGGCAATGATGGATAAAAAGTGGAAGGAGTTCTCTTTAAATGTGGCGATAGGTGCCAGCATCACGGACAATCGTGTAAACTCCCTGCGACTGGATTCGAAAACAGCGTCTTTGTATTTTCCCAATGTGTTTACCGTATCCAATATCAACATGTCTACTAGTGCCTATATTAATGAGCAGAATGATGCGCGCCGCCAAATGCAATCCGTGTTTGCTACGGCTCAGGTAGGATATAAGGAGAGTCTTTATTTGGATGTAAGTGCACGAAACGATTGGTCGTCAACGCTAGCCTATACGCAAAGCAACCGGAGTGGATTCTTTTATCCATCGGTTGGTGCTTCGTTGGTGCTTCGCCCTTTAATGAAACGGCCGGAGCATATCTCATTTGGAAAGTTACGGGCTTCTTTGAGTAAGGTGGGAAATGATATACCACTTTTTGTGAGTAATACGGTTGGGCACATCTCTGCCGGTGGTTCCACTCAACCTGCTGCGGTAGCGCCTTTCAGTGATTTGAAGCCTGAGATGAGCACTTCGTTTGAAGTAGGAACGGAATGGCGTTTTCTAAATAATCGGTTGGATGTTGATTTTACCTATTATCTGACGAATACGAAGAACCAACTATTTACCCTTCCGTCTTCGGCGGGTGCGATCTATAAATACTACTTTGTTAATGCCGGAAACATACAAAATACGGGGATTGAGCTTTCAATTAGCGCCATTCCTATTGTTTCGAACCGCTTCCAATGGAAAAGTACAGTCAACTACTCTCAAAACCGGAATCGTGTAAAAGAGTTGCATAAGGATCTGTTGGCCTTTGTTTATGGGGATGAAGGTTTTTCATCCAGTTACTCACTACGCTTGGTAGAAGGTGGTTCGTTTGGTGATATTTACGGGAAAGCGTTTGCGCGCGATTCGTATGGAGCCATCAGGTATGGGCAGGATGGGTTGCCTTTGGTGGTGGGCGATGGCAATACGGTTAAAGTAGGCAATTGCAACCCCAATTTTATGTTAAGTTGGGGGAATGCGTTTACCTATCGAGACTTCTCGTTTTACTTCTTACTGGACGGGCGTTTTGGTGGTAAGGTCTTATCGCAGACGCAAGCGATCTTAGATCAAAGCGGCGTCAGCGACGTTTCTGGGAAGGCTCGTCTTGCTGGCTATGTGGATTTGGAAGGACATCCTATCTATAATACACGTATGTTTTATGAGCAGATAGGAGGACGTAGCGGCGTAACAGAATATTATATGTATGACGCAACAAATATTCGCTTGCGCGAATTGTCTTTGGGATATACATTGCCTGCCGATCTGCTACCTAAATCAGAATTTATAAAGCAGGTACAATTATCTTTCGTGGCGCGCAACCTGCTTTTTATTTATAAGAAAGCACCGTTCGATCCCGATGCAGTCCTCTCTACCTCCAATAGTAATCAAGGGGTCGATGTCTTAGGCATACCAACCACTCGTAGTATGGGATTTACGATCAAATTAATCTTTTAAATGATGAAACGTATGAATAATAGACCACAATTACTGCTGCTAGCCGTCTTGTTACTAGCATCGTCCTGTGTTGGGCGCTTTGGCGATTACAATTCAGATCAAACCGGCTTTACGGATGAGCAGAAAGATTATGACTATAATACGTTTGGCATTCACCTGAAAGTAATCCAGATGGGAATCTATTACAACTACGATTGGGGCGGAGGCAAGAATTGGACGTTTCAGACGATGCAGAATCTAGGAGCGGATATGTTTTGCGGATACATGCACGACTTCAAACCGTTTAATGCCGGAATGAGTAATACGGTCTATAACCTGATGGATGGATGGAATGGAACCATGTGGGAGAATACCTATGGCTACATTATGACAGAAATAAAGAAAATGGAGGATGCCACGCGAAAGGATTATCCCGTCTTTTACGCCATCACCCAAATACTGAAAGTAGAGACTATGCACCGCGTGTCCGATCTTTACGGTCCGATCATTTATAGCCGTTTCGGCGAATCGAACATCGGTTCGATGCCGGATACGCAAAAGGAGGTCTATTATGCTTTCTTCCGCGAGTTGGATGAAGCCGCCAAGTCGCTGATGTTGCAGAAGGAAGAGGGTGCTTTAGCTCGTTTCGACCTGCTGATGCCTGAACAGAAAAGGACGAATAGGCAATGGCTCCGTTTTGCCAACTCATTGCGTCTTCGTCTGGCCATCCGTATCGCAAAGGTTGATCCCATAAAGGCTAGAGAAGAAGCTTCCAAATCATTAGATCCGAATTCTGGAGGTTTGTTAGAGGCACAGGATGACTTGGTTGCCGTCTCCGCTTTAGGCACAGGATATAGCAACCCGCTGGGTGAAATCAACAAATCGTGGGGCGAAGTAATGATGAATGCCAATATGGAATCGATCCTTACCGGATACAAAGACCCGCGGCTACCTAAATATTTTGAGACAGCTACCGGCGAAGGATATAACGGCCAATACCACGGAATCCGGCAAGGAACGGGCTTTAACCACATCAAATATAGCAAACATTCCCGTAGTACAATCTCGCAAACGACAAGTGCCATTCTAATGCCCCCCGCCGAAGTCTGGTTCCTACGTGCAGAAGCAGCCATGAGGGGGTGGTCGTCGGAGCAGGCGGCGAATTGTTATTCACGTGGCGTGCAGCTCTCCTTTACACAATGGGCCGTAGGCGATGCAACCGATTACTTAGAAAGCGACTGTGTGGCTGCTGACTTTACGGATACTTTTACGCCAGCATACAATGCTCCGGCTTGTTGCAAAGTATCCCCCAAGTGGGATGAGCAAGCTTCGAACGAGGTTAAGCTGGAAAAGATAATTACGCAAAAATGGATTGCATGCTATCCCGAAGGCTGCGAAGCTTGGGCAGAACAACGTCGCACGGGTTATCCACGTTTATTCCCAGTATTAGTCAATAAAAGTAATGGAAAGATTGATAGCCAGATCATGATCCGGCGGTTGAACTTTCCCGTAGGCATTATCACAGCCAACCCGGCTCAGTATGAGGCGCTATGTCGGGATTTGGGTGGTGTGGATACGGGCGGTACACGCCTATGGTGGGATGTGCCGGAATCATTCATACAAAAGCCAGAGCAATAAGGGCAAGTAGTCTTTCAACTCTACCCGCAAGACTTTCAAGGACTGCGATATACGATAAGCTACTGTTTTAGGAGAAACGCCGATTTGTTCGGCAATCTCATTGTACGTTAGCTCGTCAAAGCGACTCATTTCGAAGGCTATCCGGTAATCTTCCGGCAGATTCTGGATGGCTTTATTTACTAATTCCATCAACTCCTCCATAACATAAAAATCAGGATCTTCAAACTGACTTTCGAACTTAGCGTACAATTTTTCATGTACCTGCGCCTTAATTCTATTATGAGTGATTCTATTTAGACATTTGTTTTTAACGATGGTAAAGAGCAATGATTTAAGTGACATTTCCGGGATGAGCATGGAACGGTTCTCCCAAAGCCATATCATAACCTCTTGTACGACCTCTTCGCATTCTGCATCAGCTACATATTGAGAGGCAAAAGCACATAGTCCTCGGTAATATTGTTTATACAAGGCATCGAATGTCTGTTCGTTACTCGATTTCAATAGCTGTAAGGTTTGTTCATTTTCTGTTATCACGTTGTCTCCTTTTTGTTTTTATTGCAAACATAGCTAAATGGATTTTAATGCAACTCAACAAAACAACTTTTTTATCTTTTATTGTAAAAGCAATTGGTGGGGGCAGCTGTATAGTTCCGCGGCAAAGCTAACACAAAAACGTACTCCAATCGGTAGCCTTTTGCCTCTTCCACATTCAC
>JAVVRI010000025.1:14045-22315 GCA_036654795.1 Tannerellaceae bacterium | reverse complement strand
TGAAGCTCTTTCTTGGCTCTTCTACCGGCAATATGTTGGTGGATAAGAAGGAAAGCCTCGAACGAATCTTTGGCGAGGCAGGTATGCTAATTGCCATCCATGCTGAAAAGGAAGAGGTGATCCAACGTAATATTGCTCATTATACCGCCCTATACGGTGCTGATCTGGACATCTATTTTCATAGTAAGATACGTAGTGAGGAGGCTTGTTACGCCTCTTCCTCCGAAGCCGTTGCGCTGGCTGCCCGCCTGAACACCCGCCTGCATATCCTCCATCTTTCCACCGCCAAAGAGTTGTCGTTGCTCGATAACAGCCTGCCGCTCTCGGAGAAAAAAATTACGGGTGAGGTCTGTGTGCATCACCTTTGGTTTCATGAGGCGGACTATGCGCTGTTTGGCAATCGCATCAAATGGAACCCATCCATCAAGACCCTTGCCGACCGTACGGCCTTGCGCGATGCGGTCAACAACAATACGATAGACATTGTGGCGACCGACCATGCCCCACATTTACTCTCTGAAAAGGAGGGTAGTTGCCTAAAGGCTGCTTCTGGCGGACCGCTGATCCAACATTCGCTGATCGTCATGCTCGAACTAGCCTCCGAAGGTCGCTTTACGTATGAAAAGGTGGTGGAGAAGATGTCTCACATGCCGGCTGATCTGTTTCATATTGAGCGGCGTGGCTACATTCGCCCCGGCTACTATGCGGATTTGGTACTGATTGATCCGCAAACAGAGTGGACGGTATCGGCAGACAATATTCTCTATAAATGCGGCTGGTCTCCCTTCGAAGGTTATACGTTTCATCATGCTGTTTGGAAAACTTTCGTGAACGGTCAATTAGCCTATTCTGACGGCGTTGTAAATGATTCTGTGCGTGGAATGGAGGCGAAGTATCGTTGATCGTTTTCGTTATTATCGATCAGAAAGATTAGTAATTCTCGTTCTTTTTGGCTAATTTTGCACTTCATATATTGAATAAATGTAAAGATACAATGGTGATGACAAGATTTCGAATTTGTGTTTTATTAATGCTTCTATTAGTTGGTAATATAGTTGTTGCTCAGAACTCAACGGTTTTAATCGAAAAGATGACGGCGAATCGGATTTCGCAACAAAGTGTAGATACGATACCTCGTATAGACCCGAATGATGTCAACCTGAACAAGGTGGTAGATCTTCGCTCGCAGTTTGAAAAGCAGAACAGTACCTATTCAACGCCTACTCAGCCAAGCAAAAGCCTTCTTCGCTTTCTGAAGAAGGATGAGCTGGAGATGTCGGAGGAGGCGTTATATTGGGCTCACATGATACGCGATGCCTCTACCATTTTTGATGAGAATATGACTTTTCGCGATACGATGATTGTGGATCCGCTATTTATGCCTCCTCTTTTCAGAGGAAACGTATTGCCGGACAACCTGACTTTTTATAACTTCGACTTCATGCAGTCCAAAGCTCCGCAAACGCAGCTTTTTGTGATGGATACGATCTTTAAAGACGTTCAGGCACGGAAGGAGCAGGAGGCGAAAATGATGCTGTTTGTTGAAAACAATTATCCTACGTCGTTTCGCTACTCGCTGAGCGACCTGCCGAAAGAGGTTGTCAAGGCAAAAGCCATCAAGAAGACTACGTATGAAGATTTGAGCCTTAAGGTGAAAAGTGAAGCGGACTTTAGCGATGTGACCACGCCCCTCAAGTTTATCCCTGCCCGCAAATACTGGCAGTCTCATTTCGAAAGTGCCATCCAGTTTTCGCAAAACTACCTGTCGCCTAACTGGCACAAGGGGGGGAGTAGTAACTTGAACCTTTTTACGAAGAACTACCTGAGGTATGATTACAATCGGGACAAGGTGCAACTTACAAACGAAATGGAGGTGAAAGTAAGTTTTTACACCGCTCCGAAGGATACGTTGCATAACTACAAGATGGGAGATGACATCTTCCGGCTACACAGCAACTTTGGCTATAAGGCTTTCAATAAATGGTTTTATACGTTCGATGCGGAATTTAAGACTCAGCTCTTTACGAACTATGCCGAGAATACCACCAAGAAGCTGGCCGCATTGCTCTCGCCTATGTCCGTCAACTTAGGTTTAGGTATGAAATACGAACTGAACCACATATACAAACAAAGACATAAAAACCTGAAGTTGACAGTCAATATGGCTCCTGCTTCTTATACATATATGTATAGCACGGATAAAAATATAGACTTGGGGCGTCATGGCTTCAAGAAGATTAAAGGCACGGATAAGTTTGATAATCAACTGAGCCAGTTTGGTTCCACGATGCGTGCGGATCTGTTGATCAACTTTAATCGTAACGTGAGTTGGCAATCTCGCGTCTATTATTTCACCAGCTACGACCATGTGGTAGGCGAGTTCGAAAACACGTTGACGTTGGCCATCAACCGCTTCTTCTCTACCCGTATTTATGCGCATTTGCGTTATGATGACGGCGTTACGAAGACGGAAGGTTTCGACAGTTACTTTCAGGTAAATGAATTGTTGAGCTTTGGTTTTAATTACAAATGGTAAGCCGGAGTTGATAAATACTGAAATAAACTATGTTAATAGTGACATGATGTCCAAATAATCCTTACTTTTGCCCTGGTTTTGCCATGTAGACATTACAAATATGAATGAAAGTATAAATCATAGCGGAATAATAGAGCGAATAGAAGGAAACCAGATCTTTGTGCGGATTGTACAGCAATCCGCCTGCGCCGGTTGCCACGCGCAGTCTATGTGCACTGCATCGGAAAGCAAGGAGAAGGTGATTGAGGTTACCGATTATTCGGGTACTTACCAGGTGGGGGAGCAGGTTTTTATCTGTGGTCAAAGCTCTGTTGGGCTTCAAGCTGTTTTGTTGGCGTTTGTCGTTCCGTTGATCCTGATGGTGGCCGTCCTCGTGGCGGGTAGCGAATTGGGATGGAGCGAGCCGGTGAGCGGCCTGTCTGGTTTGCTATTTTTGTTTCCTTATTATTGTTTACTATATGCTTTGCGCAAAAGGTTGAAGAAGCGATTTGTATTTACTTTGAAAAAACATAATTGAATAGATAGTATGATTGTAATTGCCGTCATCTCTTTGGGAGCTATTGGAGCTATTGGTGCTGTGTTTCTTTACGCCGCCTCCAAGAAATTTGAAGTATATGAAGACCCGCGTATCGCACAGGTTCAGGAGGCATTGCCCGGAGCCAATTGTGGAGGTTGCGGTTTTCCGGGTTGTGGAGGCTTTGCGTCCGCTTGTGTAAAAGCCGATTCCTTGGAAGGGTTGCTTTGTCCTGTCGGAGGAGCACCCGTTATGGCGAAAGTGGCCGGTATCCTAGGTAAAGAGGTGGGAACAGCAGAACCAATGGTTGCTGTGGTCCGTTGTAATGGCACCTGTGCCGTACGTCCTCGTACGAATACCTACGATGGGTCAAAGAGTTGTGCGATTGCTTCTTCTCTTTATGGAGGCGAGACTGCCTGCTCATTTGGTTGTTTGGGCTTGGGCGACTGCGTGAAGGCTTGTGCTTTCGACGCCATCCACCTGAACCCTACTACCGGCATTGTGGAAGTGGACGAAGAGAAGTGTACCTCCTGCGGTGCTTGTGTAAAAGCCTGTCCTAAGAGTATTATTGAGTTGCGCAAGAAGGGGCCGAAGTCGCGCCGCATCTATGTTAGCTGCGTTAATAAAGACAAGGGTGCTGTTGCCAAGAAGGCTTGCTCCAATGCTTGCATCGGTTGCGGCAAATGTGTAAAGGAATGCCCGTTCGAGGCAATTACGATGGTAAATAACCTGGCCTATATCGATTACACCAAATGCCGTTTGTGCCGCAAGTGTGTTGCTGTCTGTCCGACTGGTGCTATCCATGAATTGAACTTCCCTCCCCGCAAAGAGACTGATCCTACCAGTGTGGTACTGCCCAAAGAGGGAATCACGCAGAACAGGGACGTAAAAGAGTAAACAAATACAAAAAAATAAAATCGAATCGTATGCTAAGGACATTTCGAATCGGAGGTATCCATCCCCCCGAGAATAAGCTGTCTGCCGGAAAGAAGATTGCCGGTCTGGTAGCCCCAAAGCAGGTTATAATACCGCTCGGTCAGCATATCGGAGCCCCGGCTCAGGCTGTAGTAACGAAAGGGGATCAGGTAAAGGTGGGTACGCTGCTGGCAAAGGCTGGCGGGTTTGTGTCTGCCAATATCCATTCGTCCGTATCGGGCAAAGTAACAAAAATTGATAACGCACTCGATGCTAGCGGATATAAACGTCCTGCTATCTTTATTGATGTGGAGGGTGACGAATGGGAAGAGACGATTGACCGTAGCGAGGCACTGGTAAGTACCTGTAGCCTTTCTTCTAAAGAGATTGTCGATAAAATAGCCGCTGCCGGCATTGTTGGTCTGGGTGGGGCAACCTTCCCAACGCAAGTGAAGCTGACGCCACCTCCGGGAAGCAAAGCGGAAATATTGATTATCAATGCTGTGGAGTGCGAGCCTTATCTCACCTCCGACCACTCCTTGATGATGGAACGTGGCGAGCAGGTGCTGGTTGGCGTGTCTCTGCTGATGAAGGCCATCCAAGTGAATCGGGCTGTTATAGGCATTGAAAACAACAAGCCGGACGCTATCGCGCTGATGCAAAAGTTGGCTGCCGGAAAGCAGGGCATCGAAGTGATGCCGCTCAAAGTGCAATACCCGCAAGGGGGCGAAAAGCAGCTGATTGATGCTGTGATCCGCCGTCAGGTAAAGAGTGGCGCTTTGCCTATCTCCGCCGGAGCGGTTGTACAGAATGTGGGTACGGCTTTTGCCGTCTACGAAGCGGTGCAGAAGAACAAGCCGCTGATTGAACGTGTTGTAACGGTAACGGGTAAAGCCGTTGCCAATCCCTGCAATCTGCAGGTACGTATCGGTACGCCGATTAGTGCGTTGATAGAAGCAGCCGGTGGCATCCCTGAGAACACAGGAAAGATTATTGGCGGTGGCCCTATGATGGGAAAAGCGCTGATTACGCCCGATGTACCGGTAACGAAAGGTAGCTCAGGAGTGTTGCTCCTGACTAAGGAAGAGTCCGTACGCCCTCCGATGCACGATTGCATCCGTTGTACGAAGTGCGTTAGTGTCTGCCCGATGGGACTTAATCCCAGCCTGCTGATGAACGTGACGGAGTTTACCAATTGGGAACTGGCTGAAAAGAATTACATTACCGACTGCATCGAATGCGGTTCGTGTAGCTATACCTGTCCCGCCAACCGTCCTCTGCTGGATTATATCCGCTTGGGTAAAGGTAAGGTGATGGGAATCATGCGGGCACGAAAGTCATAATATAAGCGCAATATGGAAAATAATAACCTAATCGTATCTCTTTCGCCTCACTTGCATGGCGGGGACAGTATCAGTAAGAATATGTATGGTGTACTGATTGCCCTTATTCCGGCTTTCCTAGTATCCCTTTATTTCTTTGGACTGGGCGCACTGATTGTAACTGCCGCTTCGGTCGTATCGTGCGTACTTTTTGAATATTTGATTCAGAAGTTTTTGATGAAAAAGGAGCCGACGCTATGCGACGGTTCTGTTATCCTGACCGGTGTATTGCTGGCCTTCAACCTGCCGGCTAACCTGCCGATATGGATTATTGTGATTGGTGCCATGGCGGCAATCGGCATTGGTAAGATGTCGTTTGGCGGATTGGGAAACAATATATTTAACCCCGCTTTGGTAGGACGTGTGTTCCTGCTGATCTCCTTTCCGGCGCAGATGACCACTTGGCCTACGCCGGATGTGTTTCCGATGACCTATACCGATGCTCAGACCGGTGCTACCGTCTTGTCTATGATGAAAGAGGGCACAGCCGTGCTTCCTTCTTATCTGGATATGCTGATGGGACGGATGGGGGGTAGCCTTGGTGAGGTAAGTGCTGTTGCGCTGCTTTTAGGGCTGGCCTTTCTGTTGGTACGCAAGATTATTACGTGGCACATTCCGGTATCTGTTATCGGTACGGTGTTCGTGTTTAGCGGATTGATGCACTTGGTTGATCCGGTTCAGTTTGCCAGTCCGTTCGTACACCTGCTGTCGGGCGGTTTGTTGCTGGGCGCTATCTTTATGGCAACGGATTATGTAACCTCGCCGATGAGTAAGAACGGAATGTTGGTCTATGGCGTAGGTATCGGCGTACTGACTACGGTGATACGCCTCTTCGGAGCCTATCCGGAAGGGATGTCGTTTGCTATTCTGATTATGAATGCCTTCACTCCATTGATCAACAATTACATCAAACCTAAACATTTTGGAGGGAAATAAGCATGGCTAAATTAAAATCAACATTACCCAATATGTTCCTCTCGTTGACAGTGATCTGTCTTGTTGCAGGAGCAGTTCTGGCCAGCGTAAACATGTTTACGGTCGGCCCTATCGCTGCCACCAAGGCAGCGGCATTGGAGCAAGCCATTAAGGAAGTGACTCCCCCGTTCGATAATAATCCGATGGAACAGGCCTACAAAGGTGTTACTTCTGATGGCGATTCGCTCGTTATCTATCCCGCCACTAAGGATGGTAAATTCGTTGGTGCAGCCATCGAAAGCAATACGAAAAAAGGCTTTGGTGGAGAGATCAAGGTCATTGTGGGCTTTGACGTAGAAGGCAAACTGCTGAACTATTCGGTGCTGCAACATGCCGAAACGCCGGGCTTAGGCTCGAAGATGCAGGAATGGTTTCGTACGGATCGTAACCACCAGAGTGTGGTGGGGCGCTCGCTAACCACCGGCGTACTAAGCGTCAGTAAGGATGGCGGCGATGTGGACGCAATTACTGCGGCTACTATCTCTAGCCGTGCATTTCTGGATGCCGTCAACCGTGCCTATAGTGCCTTTGCCGGTGCTGACGGGACTACGGGAGCTACAGGTTTAACTCAAAAAGAAGAAGGAGGCAACAATGAGTAACATCAAAATATTATTAAACGGAATCCTGAAGGAAAACCCTACGTTGGTATTGCTTCTTGGAATGTGTCCTACGCTAGGTACTACTTCGTCCGCCATTAATGGCATGGGAATGGGACTGGCAACGGCCTTTGTGCTGATCTGCTCGAACGTCGTTATTTCGGCGTTGAAGAATCTGATACCGGATCAGGTGCGCATACCCGGCTTTATCGTGGTGATTGCCGCCTTTGTGACGGTTGTGCAAATGTGCATGGAGGCGTTTGTGCCTGCGCTCTATGCCAGTCTGGGGTTGTTTATTCCGCTGATCGTGGTGAACTGTATCGTACTCGGACGTGCCGAATCGTTTGCTGCCAAGAATGGCGTTCTCTCTTCCGCCTTCGACGGGCTGGGGATGGGGCTGGGCTTTACGCTGTCGCTGACGGTGCTGGGTGCTATTCGCGAGGTGGCCGGGACGGGCAAGCTGTTCAACGCTACCCTCTTCCCCGAAGAGTATGGTTCCTTAATCTTTGTGCTGGCACCGGGAGCCTTTATTGTGCTGGGATACCTAACTGCATTGGCCGCTAAACTACAGAAAGCATAAAACATCTAAAACAAGACAATTATGGAATATATACTTATATTTATAGCAGCCGTCTTTGTAAACAACATCGTGCTGTCTCAATTCCTCGGGATATGTCCCTTTCTGGGGGTTTCTAAGAAGGTAAGTACAGCTGTTGGTATGGGTGCTGCCGTAACCTTTGTGCTGACTATTGCTACAATCGTTACCTTTCTGATACAAAAATATGTGCTGGACGTGTTCGACTTGGGCTATATGCAGACTATCTGCTTTATCCTCGTCATCGCCGCGCTGGTGCAGATGGTGGAGATTGTGATTAAGAAGGTGTCGCCGCCCCTTTATCAGGCGCTGGGCGTCTTCTTGCCACTGATTACGACGAACTGCGTAATTCTAGGTGTGGCGATCCTCGTAATACAAAAAGAATATAATTTATTGGAGGCTGTTGTATTTGCAATCTCTACAGCTATTGGATATGCGCTGGCTTTGATTATCTTTGCAGTGATACGGGAACAGTTGGCGTTAACGCATGTACCCGAAGGGATGAAGGGGACGCCTATTGCGCTTATCACGGCCGGCTTGCTGGCAATGGCTTTTATGGGATTCTCCGGCATCGTATAAATTACTAGCGAATCTAAATAGAGAGAAACATGAAAAAGAAAATCTTAGTTGCAGGTGGCACGGGGTATATTGGCTCGCACACCACAGTAGAATTGCAGAACGCAGGGTATGAGGTTGTGATTATTGACAATCTTTCGAACTCGAACATTGAAGTACTTGACGGCATCGAGCGGATCTC
>JAVVRI010000025.1:0-14016 GCA_036654795.1 Tannerellaceae bacterium | reverse complement strand
ACAAGGAGGCCACGCGTGAGGCGCTCAAGGCTTATCCAGACATCAAAGGTGTCATCCTGTTTGCAGCCAGCAAAGCTGTTGGTGAGTCGGTGCAGCAACCGCTTAAATACTATCGTAATAACATTGTTACGCTTCTCAACTTGTTGGAACTGATGCCCGAGATGGGTGCGGAGGGGATTGTTTTCTCTTCTTCCTGCACAGTCTACGGTCAGCCGGACGTATTGCCGGTAACGGAAGATGCGCCCATCAAACCAGCCTTGTCTCCTTATGGCAACACAAAGCAGATCAACGAGGAGATTATACAAGATACAATCTATTCCGGCGTTCCGTTCAAGAGTATCATCCTTCGCTACTTCAACCCAATTGGCGCGCATCCTTCTGCCGAGATTGGCGAGTTGCCTAACGGTGTGCCTCAGAACCTGATCCCTTACCTAACGCAGACCGCAATGGGTATCCGTAAAGAGCTGAGTGTGTTTGGAGACGATTACGACACCCCGGATGGTTCTTGCATTCGCGACTATATCAATGTGGTCGATTTGGCTAAAGCTCATGTGATCGCAATGGATCGTATGTTGGGCAATAAGTCGGAGGAGAAGGTGGAAATATTTAACCTTGGCACCGGACGTGGTGTAACTGTGCTTGAACTGATCAATGCATTCGAGAAGGGTACGGGCGTAAAGGTACCTCACAAGATCGTAGGCCGTCGTGAAGGCGACATCGAGAAGGTATGGGCGAACCCTGCACGTGCGAACAACGTTTTGGGATGGACGGCCATGGAGACGGTGGAGGATACGCTTGTTTCTGCCTGGAACTGGCAAAAGAAGCTGCGCGAACGCGGCATACAATAAGTATGGACAGGGCGTAATCTGAATGCCTGTTAGATAAAAAAATAGCTCACGAGCCGAAATTTTTCGCTCGTGAGCTATTTTTTTTGGCTCGTCAGCGTCCCAGCATGCGGTCTATTGCGCCTCGCCAGTCCTCTTTGTTCAATGGCTGGTAGGTTTGATAGCCCAAGGCGGATGCAGCTTGGATGTTCTTGATGCCGTCGTCCACGAAAAGTGTTTCGCCGGGATTCAGACCTGCGTCTTGGCGCATGTAGTCGAAGATGCGGCTGTCCGGCTTCGTAATCCCTATTTCGTATGAGGCGTATAGTTTATGGAAATAGGCTGTAAGCGGGCGTCCGGCGGGGGTGAATCCGCTGTCTCGTGCCCAAGCCATGATGAAGGGGTTCGTGTTGCTTAGCAGGTAGACGTTATAGTCGTTTTTCAGAGCGAGGATATAGTCCAGTTTCTGCTGAGGTATGTCTACGACGAAGCCCATCCAGGCATCGTGAATCATTGGTTCTGTTAGTTCTTTGCCTGTATGGTCGCTTAGTTTGCGGCAGAACTCGGCGGCGGTCAGTGTGCCGTTCTCCAGCTCTAGAAAGAGTCCCTTCTGTTCGTAGGCATCCACCAGTTGTTCAGCGTCTGCCACGCCTATCTCAATAAAACGCTTTACCGCCCGATCCCTGTCTAGGTCAAGAATAACGCCGCCTAAGTCAAATACAATGTTCTTAATTGTTGTCATACTGAAATCATTTCTTGTTTGCTAAGTTGCAAAGGTAGATAATTCCTTCCGGTATATCGTCGTATTGCGCGAGGAAAGCGTTGAGTAGGGGGTGAAAAGAAAGGCGAACCGATGGGGGGTTCGCCTTCTATTTTCTGTGTCCGGTCGCCCTCTGATAGGGCGGGCGGCTTAATCCAGTTTGTGTATGACCAGTCCGGAACGGAGCTTGGGCTCGAACCAGGTAGTCTTCGGGGGCATGATGTTGCCGGTATCGGCAATGTCGATCAGCTGTTTCATGGAGACGGGATAGAGGGCTAGTGCCATCTTCATCTCGCCACTGTCTACACGCCGTTTCAGTTCTACCAGTCCGCGGATACCGCCTACGAAGTCGATGCGTTTGTCCGAACGGAGGTCTTTGATGCCTAGCACTTCGTTAAGCAACAAGTTGGACGAGATTGTTACATCCAGCACGCCAATCGGGTCGTTGTCGTTGTAAGTACCCGGTTTGGCGGTCAGCGAATACCACTTTCCGCCTACATAGAGAGCGAAGTTGTGTAATGCTGTGGGTTTGTATGTCTCTGTCCCCTTCTCCTCCACAATGAAGTTTCGGGCTACCTGCGCCAGAAAATCAGCTTCGGACAGACCGTTTAGATCTTTCACCACGCGATTGTAGTCGATAATCGTCAACTGGTTGGCAGGGAAGCAAACGGCCATGAAGAAGTTGTACTCCTCATTACCCGTATGGTTGGGGTTTTGTTTGGCCTTCTCGGCGCCCACCAATGCGGCGGCGGCAGAGCGGTGGTGCCCATCGGCAATATAGAGCGACGGCATGGCTTCGAAAAGCTCCGTGATGCGGACAATATCCGGATCGCTGTCGATCACCCAGAAGGTGTGGCCGAAGCCGTCCGGCGAAGCCACAAAGTCATACTCCGGCTTTTGGGCGGTATATTTCTTTACGATGCTATCCAGTTCGGCGTTGTCGGGATAGGCGAAGAATACCGGTTCGATGTTTGCATTGTTGATGCGTACATGCTTCATGCGGTCTTCCTCCTTGTCTCGGCGGGTCAGTTCGTGCTTTTTAATGTTGCCCTTCATGTAGTCGTCCACATAGGCGCAAACAACAAGGCCGTATTGTGTCCGTCCGTTCATTGTCTGTGCATAGACGTAATATTGCTCTTTCTCATCCTGCAGAAGCCATTGCTTCTCCTGAAACAGTTTGAAGTTGGCGGCGGCTTTCTCGTACACGGCGGGATCGTGCTCGTCGGTTCCAGCGGGAAAGTCAATCTCCGGCTTGATGATGTGATAGAGGGACTTTTCATTTCCTTTTGCCTCTAGGCGTGCCTCTTCCGAGTTTAGCACGTCATAGGGGCGCGAGGCTACTTGTTCAATAAGAGCTTTCGGGGGACGAATGCCCTTGAAAGGTTTTATTTTAGTCATAATCTTCTCGTCTTAGTTTACTTTGAACTTTTCGTTTCCGGTGGTAAGGAAATCTACGATCTGTTTGGCGGCAGCGATGCCGGCGTTGATGTTGGCTTCGGACGTTTGTGCGCCCATCTTCTTCGGTGTACCAAAGTAACGGTCGGCATACTTGGCAGCTAGGTCAGCGTCGATAGCAGGCTTGATGTCCGTCAGGTACTTGAAGTCCGGGCGACTTTCGAACATCTGCGTTAGTCCGGCTTCGTCCATAACCTCCTTACGGGCGGTATTTACGAGGATTGCTCCCTTCGGCATGGAGTTCATCAGTTCGAAATTGATCGATCCTTTGGTATCGGCGGTAGCCGGGATGTGTAGGGAAACAATCTGGCAAGCCTTGAACAGATCTGCTGTGCTGGCAGCCACCTTTACGCCATCTTTTTCGATTACTTCGGTAGGACAGTAGGCGTCGAAGGCATATACCTCCATACCAAAGCCTTTAGCAATACGGGCTACGTTGCGTCCTACGTTGCCATAGGCCAGTATGCCCAGTTTTTTGCCTTTCAACTCTGTACCAGACGTGCCGTTATAGAAACTGCGTACGCCCATTACCAACATACCAAATACGAGTTCGGCCACTGCGTTTGAGTTTTGTCCCGGTGTGTTCATTACGCAAACGTTGTGCGCTGTTGCGGCTTTCAAATCTACATTGTCGTATCCGGCACCGGCACGTACAACGATTTTAAGCTTCTTGGCAGCGTCCAACACTTCGGTATCGATAATGTCACTACGGATAATGATGGCATCGGCGTCTGCCACAGCTTCCAGCAATTGTGCTTTAGCTGTGTATTTTTCCAGCAGAGCAAGTTCTTGGCTGGCGCCTTCTACTACTTCGCGAATCCCTTTCACAGCTACTGCTGCGAAAGGTTTATCTGTTGCTATTAATATCTTTGCCATGTTTAGTTTTGTTTTTCAAATTCTTTCATCGTTGCGATCAAGGCTTCAACGCTGCTTAACGGCATTGCGTTGTACAAGGAAGCACGGAAGCCACCCACTGAGCGGTGTCCTTTCAGACCTACCATGCCGGCAGCTGAAGAGAATTTGCTGAATGCGTCTTCCAGTTCTTTGTATTCTTCGTTCATTACGAAGCAAACATTCATGATAGAGCGGTCTTCTGTTGCAACAGTGCCCTTAAACAACCGGTTACGGTCTATTTCATCATACAACCGGGCTGCTTTCTCCAAGTTCATCTTTTCGAGTACGGCCACACCGCCTTGCTCCTTATACCATTTCAATGTTTGCAAAGCAGCAAAGATTGGGAATACAGGAGGGGTGTTGAACATTGAGTCCTTAGCAATATGTGTGTTGTAGTTCAACATCGTAGGTATGGCACGCTCAACATGTCCTAGTGCGTCTTTACGGACGATAGCTAGCGTAACACCGGCAGGAGCCAGGTTCTTTTGCGCTCCGGCATAGATGATGTCATATTTAGAAATGTCGATAGGGCGGGAGAATATGTCGGACGACATATCAGCAACCAAGCGGGTCTTTACGTCCGGATCGAAACGCATCTCGGTTCCGTAGATTGTATTATTGGAAGTAAAGTGGAAATATTCCGAATCGTCAGCGATGGTAAAGTCTTTCGGAATATAGGTGTAGTTAGCTGCTTTAGAGGAAGCAACTACTTCTACTTCACCAAAGAGTTTAGCTTCTTTAATAGCATTGGATGCCCATGTACCGGTATCCAGATAAGAAGCCTTCTTGTTTAATAAATTATACGGTACCATGCAGAATTGCAAACTTGCACCGCCTCCTAAGAATACTACCTCGTAGTCAGCCGGAACGTCCAACAATTCTTTAATTAGGGCACGCGCTTCATCATTCACTGCAACAAATTCCTTGCCTCGGTGAGATACTTCTAGTATTGATAAACCTGTACCGGCAAAATTCTCTACCGCAGCGGCAGCATTTTTAATTGTGTACTCGCTCAAGATAGAAGGACCTGCAGAAAAATTGTGCTTCTTCATACCAAATTCTTTTTAATGTTATATAATTTAAGTAACGTAATATCTCAAAACAGATAACAAATGTAATCTAAATTTCTTTCCAAGCAATCCTTTCGAAAGGAAAAGTGCAATAAGCGTGTTAGCTTATCATTTAATATCGCTCCCCCCATAAGTGCTTCATTTGCTCTATCAGCTTACTTTCTGCTGGGTTTGCTTGTCCTTTCCACAACCGTTCTGTCGAAATTTCATGTGGAAGGTATTCTTGCTTTACAAAATGATTATTATAGTCGTGTGCATATTTGTACTCTTTTCCGTAATCCAACTCTGCCATTAACTTGGTTGGCGCGTTGCGCAAATGGAGCGGTACCGGCAGATTCCCGGTGCGTGCTACCAACTCGAGCGCCTCGTTGATGGCCATATAAGCGGAGTTGCTTTTTGCGCTACATGCTAGGTAGACGGTTGTTTCGGCAAGAATGATTCTTCCTTCGGGCCAGCCTATCTTTTTGAGCGCTTCGAAACATGCATTTGCTAGTAATAGGGCATTCGGGTTCGCTAACCCGATGTCTTCGGAAGCTGATATAACCAGTCGGCGGGCGATGAACTCCGGGTCTTCCCCTCCGGCCACCATGCGTGCCAACCAATAGATGGCACCGTCCGGATCGCTTCCACGGATCGACTTGATAAAGGCTGAGATGATGTCGTAGTGCATTTCGCCTCCTTTATCATAAGCTGCGGGGTTTTCTTGCAATCGCTCCACGACCTTTTGGTCGGTGATTTCGATTACGTGGCTTTCCTCTTCAGCTCCGACAACCAGCTCCACAATGTTCAATAACTTTCGGGCGTCTCCACCGCTATATCTAAGTATGGCGTCGGTTTCCATCAGCCTGATCTCTTTTTCTTTTAAAACGATATCATCCGTTACAGCTTTCTGTAGTAGGGTGAGGAGGTCTGCCTTCTCCAATGACTTCAGCACGTACACTTGGCAGCGCGACAACAGTGGACGGATTACTTCGAACGAAGGGTTCTCTGTTGTGGCTCCAATGAGTGTTACTACGCCTGTCTCTACCGCATTCAACAATGAATCTTGTTGCGATTTGCTGAACCGATGTATTTCGTCAATAAACAAAATAGGCGATGCTGTGTTAAAGAAGCGATTGCTCTTTGCTTTGTCTATCACTTCACGTACATCCTTTACTCCGGAGCTTATCGCACTCAAGGTATAGAATGGAGCATCCAATTTGTTTGCGATGATTTGTGCCAGAGTGGTCTTACCCACTCCAGGCGGTCCCCAAAGAATAAATGAGGGAATGCGCCCGCCATCAATCATCTTGCGCAACACTGCTCCTTCTCCTACCAGGTGTTTCTGCCCGATATAATCGTCCAATGTTTTGGGACGTAATCTTTCAGCTAACGGTTGATTCATCATGTGACAAAAGTCGTACTTTTTATTTACTTATCAAAGCATCCGAGTGCTATTTTTTTACTAAGAATTAGATGTTAAGCAACAGCTTTTACTATCAAAACGACAGTAACTTACACAACCTGCTTAGCGCAACTGGTGTAAGTGCTGTCTTTTTGGTATTTACGGGCGGTTATTTGGCTTATACCGGTGTGTAATTTAGACAATCCCAATCAACTTGTGTGTTTGCAGGCTGAGGCGCCACTCGGGGTGCTCCAGAATATAGTTTACGACTTGGGCGGTGTTCTTACCCGAACAGGGTTGCAGGTAATGATAATGGGCGGGAAAGGCGGCATAGGCCGTCAGATTCTGTCCGATATAGACTACTTTTATTTCGTCTGCGCGATCTATCTGTAACGGTGCGTTTTCCTTTGGTGAACAGGTCACCCAATCGATGGAGGCGGGCAGGGGGCGGGTTCCATTGGTTTCAATGCAGACATAGCGCCCTGCCTTATGGAGTAGGTCGATGAACGCATCATCTATCCAAAGCGCCGGTTCGCCACCGGTCAGTATCACCATTTTTGCGGGGCTGGCGGTTACGTGGCGCATAATCTCTTCGTCTGTCATCACCTCGCCGGCTTCATGCTGTGTGTCGCAAAAGTCGCATTTAAGGTTGCAACCGGAGAAGCGGATAAAGAGGGCTGCCGTCCCGGCATGGTGTCCTTCGCCCTGAAGGCTGTAGAAGATCTCGTTAATCTTTCTCATAGAGGGCGGTGTTCGATTCTGATTCTTTTACTTCCACCTTGAAGCAGGTATCTAACTGATCGCAAATCCAGCGGGCAATGTTTTCTGCAGTGGGGTTGAAGGGAAGCACCTCGTTGAGGTTGGTATGGTCTAACTTGTCCTTTATGGCTCGTTTGATATGACTGAAATCGATCACCATACCGTCGGCATTGAGGCTTGCGGTGCGGCAAAAGACAGTGATAATCCAGTTGTGACCATGTGGATTCTCACATTTGCTCGGATAGGAAAGATGCAGGCTGTGGGCTGCAGATATTTCCATTCGTTTGATAACGGTGTACATACGTAATGTTCTTCTTTTTGTGTTAAAAAATAACCGCGCGCCTAATGTCACCTTGGCGCGCGGTTGCAAATTTAGAAATAATTCTTGGAAATTACAATCTATCTTCCTCTTCATTATGCACCACCTGTTCGTGCGGTTGCAGGCTGACCAGGTTGCCGGCCAGTTCGGGAGCAGCCTCTCTGATCTGTTTGCGTATCGCGTCGCGGATGTCGCGGCGAATGTTGATGCGGGTACTGTCCAATTCAGCTTGCCGTGCCGGTTTCGCCATGTCTTTGTATCGGCATTTCACGATCTTGTATTTAAAGTCGTCCATATTCCCGGTAATGTCTATCCCCAGCTTGAAAGGAACGGGCGATTTCAGTACCGAGATGTGGTAATTGAAGTTCATATCTAGGTTTTGCGTCCCGCCAACGGCTACTTTATAGCGATCCATTTCCACTAGGAAAGGAAAGACTTCTATCTTGTTGTCGTGTACGGAGAAGTCCACCGACACGCTGTCTATTACGTTTCGTTTCTTATTCTTGAACATCAGTGTTTTTGATATTTCGGTAAACGTCTCTCCGTCCAGCAAAACCATGTTCTTGCCATGTAGGTAGCAGGCGGTGTGGAGCGAGGGCAGCAGGAGGGACATGCTCGAATCTATCTTGCAGGTAGCCGTCATCTGGCAATCCACCACCCCTTGAAACGAGCGGAGCATCGGTAGCAGTGAGTCGATGGATGGGAAGAGGCCTATCAACCGGTCTACCTGTATCTCCTCCATATTGAGATCGAATCCGGCAGTGGCGCCCGACTTGTTTTTAGCGGTGTAAACCATCGTCAGGTCGCCGCGTCCCATATTGGAGTGCATTCTTAGGTTGCTGAGGTTCACGCTCTGGTCGCGCAAGATTACTTCCCCCTTTACCTCTTCCAGCTTCAGATCCTTGAAGTCGATTTGCTTAGCATTCGTGTGGAGGGTTATATCCAGATAGGGCGGCAGTATGAATAGCTGGTCTTCCTCTGTGGTGGCGGATGCTGTTGCTGCTTGCATTTGCAGCGTGTCGATGTTGCTCATGTTGTCAATCGTTGTGGCGGAATGGCTTGTTGCAGCCTGTTGCTCCTCGTACGTCATGCCTTGGTTGAGCGCTTTCATCAACTCGTTGCAATCCATGTATTCGGAGGTGAGGGCAAAGTTACCGGTCAGCTTGCCGCCACGCAGCATGGCTTGGCGGATATGCAAGATTTCTCCACTAAGTGTCAAATCGCTCTTGCCCACTATCAGGCGTGCTTTGCTGAGCGAAATATCGTTTGTGTTGAATTTGACGTTTGTCTGCTCCATCTTCATTGGGATGGGGAAGAGGCGGCTGAAAGCACGCATTTGGTTGAACACGACGTTTCCCCTTACTTCCCATCTGCTGAGTAGTTGGCTGTGGTTGCCGGCTGTGTCCATTTGCAACTGTTGGGGCATCGCCATTCTGCTTTTTAAGTGCTTTTCGGTTTGTGCTTTCCGGCGGGCTTCCATGCGTTCTTTCCGCACCTCGCTGTATGGTAGAGCCTCTATCGTGAAGGTACTGCCGCCAAGCATCATCCCGCTACGCAACGGAGCGTAAAAGTATTTTAAGGTATCTACCGAAATGGTGGCGGCAGCTACCGGAATACGTTTGTTGCCGGCTGAGGGCTTGATGCCTCCGCGCAGCAATGTCTTTCCGAGCGTACACCAAACGGAGTCCGGTGTATGGGTACGCAGTTGGTCGAACGCAATCCGTGCCGTCAGCGGAATGACGGAAGCCGTGTCCAGTACCGGAGACGTATTGGCTTGCATTTCGAAGCGACTGACGTTCATGCCGATCTCTTCTTTATACTTGATGTTCATGCTGTCCACCGTCAGTATGGCTGTGAGGAGTTTCTTTTTCCCCAGATAGGCGCTTTCCTTTTTTGAATTGCTTATCGAAAGGTGTCCGCCGGAAATGTAAGTGTCTATGCCTAACGGACGGCTATAGATCTTGAATACCGGTATATTGAGCTGTCCGGAGCTTTTCATCCGGTCGAAACGGCTACCCAGCAGGTCGTTTAGGGCAAAGGATGTTTGCATGTCGGCCTCCATATTTCCTTGCAGCAGCAGTGTGTCGGGGTTGAGAAACTCTTTTCCAATGCGGGTAAAGTCAATGTTTCCTTTCATGACAGCTTCTACCGCCGGATTCTGTAGCAGGTTGGTCACTTTTCCGTGCATCTTCATCGAGGTATTAAGTCCTGTCAGGGTTAGTTCTTCCAATGAGATAAAAGAGGAGTCCGGACGGAGTCCGTCCAGATGCAGATCCAGATCCATTTGCAGGGTGTCGATGCCCTGCTTCATTCCTTTAATATGGTAGGAGCCGTTGTTTATTTTACAGCATAGATCGACTGTTGGCATCACGCTGTCGCCCAAGCATCCGTGTATGCCTCCTTCCAGCACGACACTTCCTGCGGCCAGCACCTTGTCCCGGTCTTGGAAGTAAGAGGCAGGGATGAAGCCGAGCAAGTCGTTCAGGTCGTTTACCAGCAAGCCCATATTCAGATCCATTTGCAAGCGCTTGCTGTTTGGTAGGGAGGAGATGGAGCCATCGGCCGTAAAGGGCAGGTTGTTTATCTTCATCTCTGCTCCTTGCAGCCTGACGGATTCGTAGTGGTTGCTTATTATCAGGCGGCTTTTAAATGTCAGTGCCAGCTGTTCGCTCAGCACATAGGCTTTGCTGCGGAAAAGAAAACCTTTCGATCCGGTCTCGACGTTCAGCGTACTTTCGCCGTCGCGTGCCATAGAGCCTTTTATGTTTAGAAAGAAACCTTGTATTTCTGCAAACAACTCCTGTTGGCGGTCGTCGTAGGTGAAATGTCCGTTTCTGATGATTACTTTTTGCAAATCAATGGGCGGGAGGGGCTCCTTGTCCTTGTTATCGTCTGTGGAGTCTGTTTCGCTACGGTAGATGTCCCAGTTGGCACGTCCCTGTTTGTTTACGTATCCATAAATGCGCGGGCTCTCAATGCGCACTTCGCCAATGGTAATTTTGCCGCCAAACAGATAGTCGGTAGGGCGCAATGAAATGATGGCTTCGGTGAAGCAAAGCAGAGAGTCGGAAGGGATATGTAGCGCCTCAATATGTGCCGTGTCCTCCTCTGCCTGATGCGAGATCAGCCGCCCGTTTGTAAGCTTGATGCCCAAATGCGGGTAGGTCTCGAAATAGGTTAGTTCTATCTTTTCGCATTCCAAGTGTGCTTCTAAAAACTTGTTTGCCTCCTCAATGACGAGAGGCGTCAACCGCTCTGGTGGCAGGATACCCCAGCGGAGTATGCCGAATCCGATGATAGGCACCAGAAACAGGACGCCTACCAGTATTGCCAGACTGATGCCTGCCTTCTTCTTGTTTATTTTCATTCTTTATTGAACTTATTCTGATTGTTTGTCTGCAAAAGTACGGAAAGATATTTAAAGTTGGCTAATCCTTAGTCGTGCATTCGTGTAATCAGCCATCATTTCCTCTATTACTTCTGCTGCTGTCTGCCGGTTGCGTAGGAGGGCGGAGGCTTGTCCTATCTCCAGTTCCCCCTCTTCCATATCCCCTTCGAAGATTCCCTTTTTTGCCCGTCCGCGTCCCAATAGTTGGCGCAATTCGTCGGCAGAGGCGCCGCGTGCTTCGGCCATCTCGACGGCATCGGCAAACCGTCCTTTAGCGAGGCGGGCGGGAGATAGCTTTTTCAATAATAGGCGCGTGTCTCCTTCGCATAGTTGGAGGCAGAGCTGCTTGAAGTTGTCGTGCGCAGCGCTCTCATGGGTCAAGGCAAAGCGTGTGCCCACCTGCACCCCCTCCGCACCCAAAGCAAAGGTGGCCAGCATCGCGTCACCGCTTGCAATACCACCGGCAGCTATCAAGGGAAGATGCGTTGCGCGCCGTACGGCAGGGATGAGGCAGAGCGTGGTTGTCTCCTCGCGCCCGTTGTGTCCACCGGCTTCGAACCCTTCGGCCACGATAGCGTCCACACCGGCCTCTTCGCATTTGGCGGCAAATCGGGAGCTACTCACCACGTGAGCCACTGTTATTCCTTCCGCTTTCAATCGTCCTGTCCAGCTTTTTGGGTTTCCGGCCGAGGTAAAGACAATCCTTACCTGTTCTTTTATCAGTATCTCCATCAGCGTCTCAATCTCCGGATACATCAGCGGCACGTTCACGCCAAAAGGTTTGTCCGTGGCGTCCTTACATTTCTGTATATGTTCGCGCAACACGTCCGGATGCATTGATCCGGCGCCAATCAACCCCAGCCCCCCGGCATTGCTTACTGCCGAAGCCAGCCTCCAGCCGCTACACCAAACCATTCCGCCCTGAATAATGGGATACGCAATCCCGAACAATTCGCATATTCTATTCATTTTCTCTCTTTTAGCAATTATTGCTAACACAATTGTTATCCAATGGCAAAGCTATCATTATTTGTTGAATTTACAAACGGAACCAAGTAACTCTCTCTTCCTTGTCCTTTCGTTTTTTCCTCCCGTCTATTTAGCTCGAAATATGGTATCTTATATTCTTTTGAGCCTGCTCAAAATTGATTTTGACCTTGCTGAATATTAATTTTGAGCAGGCTCAAAATAGTTTTTGAGCCTGCTCAAAAGTATAAAAGGAGACATTTAAAAATAGAAAAGGATCTACACAAAAGGATAACAGATCGTATTTTTTTTAAAAATAATCGTATTTCGCTTAAACGCAAACAGCCGTTTGTGTGTATCTATTATACGACGCACCCGGAAAGGCCGTCTACAAACGTATCGTTAAGCTTAGAATCAAAGAAGAATGGAAACAGATAAAAACCGATTTGAAGATTTACTTTTCAACTATTTCTCCGGTACTTTGACGGAAGAGGAAGAGAAGGTGCTGGCGCAATGGCTTGATGAGAGCGATGCAAACCGTACGTTTCTTTCTGAAATGTCTGATTGGTGGGCGACAGCGCACATGCCTCGCTTTGCCGCTAACCGGAAGAAAAATTTCGAACAGCACTTTGGCTATTTGATGAAGCAAGCCGAGCCAATGGTTCGTAAGCGCGTATTGGTTCGCAAACTGTGGAGCATGGCCGCTGCTTCAGTGTTGCTTCTGCTTGCAACCGGCACGGTGGCCTATTTAATAGGTAAAGGCAGTCCGCAGCCGAAACAGGAGTTGGCGCGGTTTGAAACAAAGGTCCCGATGGGTTCGCAGTCGATGGTTATCCTGCCCGACCATTCCAAGGTCTGGGTGAATGCCGGCTCTTCGCTGACCTACAGCAATGACTTTAACGGTAAGACGCGCGAAGTTTCGCTGGAGGGAGAGGCTTTTTTTGATGTTGCCAAAGATTCTCTGAGGCCTTTCATCGTTAAATCAGAAAAGTTGGATGTAAAGGTGCTCGGTACGCGCTTCAATGTGAAAGCCTACCGTGAGGAAGCACTTGTAGAAATAGGTCTTGTGTCCGGTAAGGTAAATGTGCATCTGAACGACCATCCAATAGGGAGTGGCGAGGTAAACCTTCGTCCCGACCGTATGCTGAGTTTTAACAAAGAGACCAAGAACGTAAAGGTTACTGAGTTTAACGGAGCGGATGCTTTTGCTTGGACAGAAGGCCGCCTGAAATTTACTGAGCAACCTTTCGAACGAATTGCTAAGGACTTGGAGCGGAAGTATAACGTCACCATTCGTATTGAAAGCAATTTGTTGAAAAGACAGGTCTATACCGGAAGCTTTTCAGCCAGCTATAGCCTGAGCGAGATCCTTCAAGAGGTGAATGTGGATAGGCGGTTCGTCTGGAAACAAAAAGGGACAACGTTTATTATTAAAGACAAACGATAATTACTAATTACTATTTAATCTAACATTTATGGAAATGGACTATTTAAAAAAGACCGGTAAATGGATGCTTGCTGCCTGTATGTTGACAGGTATGCCGCTACTTCCTGGTACGGTTTCAGCTTCCGAACTACAGACATATAAGATGTCTGTCCAAATGGAGAGCAGTACGTTGAAAGAACTTTTCGACTTGATCGAAACGAAGTTTCATTACTCTTTTCTGATTCGAAACAATGACATCGACCTCACTGAGCGTATTTCGCTTGACGTAACCAACAAGTCGGTAGAAGAAATTCTTACCACCGCGCTAAAGAATCAGCATGCTGATTTCGTAGTAAAGAATAATCGGATTATCGTCTATAAGAACTCGTCAAAACCGAATGCTTTGCAATCTGCCGAGAAGCAGATAGCTCAACAATCTGTCAAGGTAACGGGTGTTGTGGTAGATGCAATGACGGGCGAGCCTGTAATTGGTGCTAACGTAATCGTAAAAGGTACTACAAACGGTACCAGTACGGACTTTGATGGAAACTTTGCTCTTGAAGCTCCCGCTGGCGTTACGTTGGTTGTCTCTTATATCGGCTATCTGGATATGGAAACGAAAGCTGCTGCCGGCAAGATGACGATTAAAATCAAAGAAGACACGCAAGCGCTGGGCGAAGTGGTCGTCGTTGGTTATGGCGTGCAGAAGAAGGAGAGCTTGACAGGGGCGATGCAAGTGGTAAGCAGTGAGAAACTAAAAGACGCTACGAC
>JAVVRI010000024.1:21141-22407 GCA_036654795.1 Tannerellaceae bacterium | reverse complement strand
AATGAAGAGGAGCAATCCCTTCGGGGCACATTCCGCCTAGCGGTTTTGCCCACCATTGCGCCCTACCTCCTCCCCCGCTTCTTCCAACAATTGGTGGAGAAATATCCGGAACTGGACATTCGCATTCTGGAGATGAAGACTGCGCCTACCCTCACCGCTATTCAAAATGGTGAGATTGATGCGGCCATCATCGCCTCTGAACCTACGGAACAGCGACTGCAAGGAGACATACTCTATTACGAACAATTCTTCGGTTACATTTCCCGCCACGAATCCATCTTCAAACACGAGTTGTTGCGCTCATCAGACATTAACGGCGAGCGCCTTTGGCTGCTGGACGAGGGGCATTGCTTTCGCGATCAGTTGATGCGCTTCTGCCAGATGGAAATGGTCAAAGTGCGCCAAGCAGCCTATCGGTTGGGCAGTCTCGAAACCTTTATGCGTATGGTGGAAGGGGGAAACGGCATAACCTTCATCCCCGAACTCGCCATACACCAGCTCCACAAAGAGCAAATAGAATTGGTACGCCCCTTCGCCATACCCAAGCCGGCACGCGAAATCGTATTTGTCACCCGTAAAGACTTTATCCGCCACAAGCTAGCCGGCATCCTGATTGAAAGCATTAAGAAATCAGTGCCTAAAGAGATGCTCAGCCTGCCGGTAGGCTGCAAAGTGGTATAACCTCGCGCAACGCCGAAGATGGCTACAAGCAATTAATCTGAAAAAATAAATCACTTATTGCTTGTAGTTTCCAAAAAAGCATTACTTTTGTCGCAATTAATAACAACAACAGAATTAAGATGACGCGATTTAGCTTTACATACTTCTTTTATTACTTTTACTTTAGCAGAGTAAGGGCGGGAGTTTGTATGTAAAAGTTGATGAGCATAAATAGAATGTATCAATAAACAATATAGAAAGTCCTGCCGCGCAAACGGTGGGACTTTTTTTTGTTTGTAGCCATTCGTCCAATAGAAAGAAAAAGATGATGAAAAAGAAGCAAGTTGCCATTCAGGGTATAGCCGGTTCGTATCACGACATAGCTGCCCATAACTTTTACGAAGGGGAAGAGATTGAAATCATTGGCTGTAATACATTCAAAGAGGTTATCAGCTGCATCAAGAAAGATCCATCCGTGATCGGACTGATGGCTATCGAGAACACCATTGCCGGCAGTTTGCTGCAAAACCATGAGCTGATTCGCGAAAGCGGAGTTCGGGTGATCGGGGAATACAAACTACGTATCTCTCATTCGCTCGTCGCCCT
>JAVVRI010000024.1:7715-21131 GCA_036654795.1 Tannerellaceae bacterium | reverse complement strand
GGTAGCTCCATTCATGACATTGTGGAGATCAATTCACACCCGATAGCACTGATGCAATGCTCAGACTTCATCGACACGCTGCCAAACGCAAAGGTCGTTGAGAAAGAAGACACTGCCATGAGTGCCCGATGGATTGCCGAAAACAAGCTGAAAGGACACGCCGCCATCTGTGGCAAGCAGGCTGCCGCTATATACGGTCTCGAAACACTGGCTGAGGGGATTGAAACCAACAAACGTAACTTCACCCGCTTCCTAGTCATTGCCGACCAATGGACAGCCGACGAGTGGATGCGAGAAGTGGATAAAAACAAAGCTTCGCTCGTATTCTCCCTCCCCCACACCGCCGGAAGCCTCGCCAAAGTACTCTCCGTGTTCTCCTTTTACGATATGAATCTGACGAAAATACAATCCCTGCCGATCATCGGCCGCGAATGGGAATATCTCTTTTATATCAACCTGACCTTCACGGATTATGCGCGCTACAAGCAGGCACTAGATGCCATCAGACCATTAATTAAAGACTGTAAAATATTAGGTGAATATGCAGAAGGAAAACAAAGTGTGTAACGTCACACCAGCCACGCGCGTAAGCAGCGTAAGCGAATACTACTTCTCTCGGAAATTAAAGGAAGTAGCAGAAATGAATGCAGCCGGCAAACAAGTAATCAACCTCGGCGTAGGCAGCCCCGACCTGCCCCCTTCACAGCGTACCATTGATACACTCTGTGAAGAAGCCCACAAAACAGATGCGCATGGCTATCAGCCTTATATCGGAATACCGGAACTGCGCAACGGCTTTGCCGACTGGTACCGTACTTGGTACGACGTAGTGCTCGATCCAAAGACCGAGATACAGCCACTAATCGGTTCCAAAGAGGGAATCCTGCATATTTCGCTGGCATTCCTTAACCCCGGCGACGCTGTGCTGATACCCAACCCCGGCTATCCGACCTATAGTTCGGTCAGCAATCTGGTGGGTGCACGCCTGGTTCCCTACGAACTGAAAGAGGAAAACGGATGGTATCCGGACTTCGAGGCGTTGGAGCAGATAGACCTTTCGGGCGTCAAGCTGATGTGGACGAACTATCCCAACATGCCGACAGGCGCCAATGCCAGCAGGGAGCTGTATGAAAAGCTCGTTGCCTTCGGCCGCCGTCACGGCATCATCATCTGCAACGACAATCCGTATAGCTTCATCCTCAACGAACATCCGCTGAGCATCCTCAGCGTACCCGGCGCCCGCGAGATCTGCATCGAGATGAACTCCATGAGCAAAGCGCACAACATGCCCGGCTGGCGTATGGCCATGCTGGCCTCGAACGCACAGTTCGTCAGCTGGATACTAAAGGTAAAAAGCAACATTGACTCCGGTCAGTTCCGTCCTATGCAGTGTGCTGCCGTAGAAGCACTAAAGGCACCGAAAGCCTGGTACGACGCAATGAACCGCACCTATCACGATCGCCGCAACTTGGCGGGGCAGGTTATGAAAGCCCTTGGCTGTACATTCGATGAGAAGCAGGTAGGCCTTTTCCTCTGGGGGAAGATACCGGCCGATGCCGAAGGGTGTGAACAACTAGCCAATCGGATACTCTACGAAGCCAACGTCTTCATCACACCCGGATTTATCTTTGGCAGCCAGGGCGACCGTTTCGTGCGCCTCTCCCTCTGCTGCAAAGAAGAAACATTAAAAGAAGCATTAAACAGAATACAAACGATTAATAAATAGACACACTATGGAAATGAATTTCGAATCAATCTTACTACCGGGCATAGACCCGCAACGCCCTCTGATCATAGCCGGACCATGCAGCGCAGAGACAGAAGAACAGGTAATGGAAACCGCCCGCGGCATCGCTGCTAAAGGAATTAAAATATTTCGCGCAGGCATCTGGAAACCCCGCACCAAACCGGGTGGCTTCGAAGGAGTAGGCGTGGAAGGACTGGCATGGCTCAAACGCGTAAAGCAAGAAACAGGCATGTACGTAGCAACCGAAGTAGCGACGAAAGACCACGTCTTCGAAGCACTGAAGGCGGGTATCGATATCCTTTGGATTGGCGCCCGCACAACAGTCAACCCCTTCGCCGTACAGGAAATAGCGGATGCCCTCAAAGGGGTAGACATTCCCGTACTGATCAAGAATCCGGTCAACCCCGACTTGGAGCTATGGATTGGTGCTTTCGAACGCCTTTACGGAGCAGGCATTAAACGACTGGGGGCTATCCATCGCGGATTCAGCACGTACGACAAGAAGATGTACCGCAACATCCCCCTCTGGCATATCCCAATCGAACTACGTCGCCGTATGCCTTCACTTCCCATCTTCTGCGACCCTAGCCATATCGGTGGTAAACGTGAACTGATCGCCCCTCTCTGCCAGCAAGCCATGGATCTGAGCCTGGACGGACTGATGATCGAGTCGCATTGTAACCCGGACTGTGCTTGGAGCGATGCCTCTCAGCAGATCACACCGGACGTGCTGGATTATGTGCTCAACCTGCTGGTTATCCGTGACGGCACGCAAACTACTGAGAATCTGTCTCAACTGCGCCAACAGATTGACGGCATAGATGAGCAATTGCTTGAACTCTTGGCAAAACGCATGCGCATCTCCCGCGAGATTGGCGTTTACAAGAAGGAGCACAGCATGCCCATCCTACAAACACCCCGATATAGCGAACTACTTGAAAAGCGTTCCCTGATGGGCGAGGCTATGGAGCTGGATACTGATTTCGTAAAAGAGATGCTTAAAGAGATACACGAAGAGTCCGTGCGTCAACAAATGGTTATAATGAACGAAGGAAAATGAAAATACTTATATTAGGTGCTGGAAAGATGGGATCTTTCTTCACCGACCTGCTTAGTTTCGACCACGAAGTAGCCGTGTTAGAAAACGATCCGCAACGGATGCGCTTCGTTTACAACGCCCTCCGTTTGCAAAATGCAAACGAAGTGGCAGACTTTGCTCCTGAATTAGTGATCAACTGCGTAACGCTTAGTTACACCATCGAAGCCTTCCAGGCTGTGCTGCCCTACCTACAACCCTACTGCATCATTTCCGACATCGCTTCGGTGAAGACCAACCTGCAGGAGTTTTACAAGACGTGCGGCTTTCCCTACGTCTCCACCCACCCCATGTTTGGCCCTACGTTTGCCAATCTGGGTAATTTGGAGAAGGAAAATACCATCATCATCTCCGAAAGCGACCATCTGGGCAAAGTATTCTTCAAAGACCTATATGCTCACCTCAAGCTGAACATCTTTGAATATAGCTTCGACGAACACGACCGTGTGGTGGCCTATTCTCTTGGGATTCCGTTCGCCTCCACCATGGTTTTCGCCGCAACAATGAAGCATCAGGACGCTCCGGGCACGACCTTCAAACGTCACATGAAGATTGCCCGCGGACTACTGTCGGAAGACGATTACCTACTGACCGAAATCCTCTTCAACCCACGTACGCCCATCCAACTGGCGCGCATCCAAGAAGAACTCTCACTCCTCAAAGAGATTGTAGAGAAAAAGGACACAGACGCCATGAAGGAGTATCTGACCAAGATCCGCAAGAATATAGAATAGGCCGCGGATAGGAATCAGAAGGTAACCTCAACCCCGCCCATAAAGACAGCCTTCGGCATCGGGAAACCCTCGTTGATGGAGTAACGCGTAGCAGTCAGATTCTCGCCCTTGACGAAGAGATTCGGACCATAACTGCCGAAACGATAAGCCACGCGGGCATTGAGTGTTGTGTAGTTCTCCTTCAGATTCTTTGCCGGATCCTTATCGGTCTTGATATAAAGATCGTAGATAGACTGCACATCCACATTAAAAGTGAAGCGGCCGGGCGCATAAGTGGCACTAGCAAACAGCTTATGCGCCGGAGCTGCAAGCAGCGGCTTGCTAGTATGCAAGTAACTGTAGTTCATATCCACACTGATTTGGCGGTTTATCTGGTAGCGAGTGTCCAGTTCTACCCCCTTATTGGTAAAGGATCCGGTATTCTGATTTTTAAAGGGAGGAGTGCCATTGCCCTTCACGCTGACCGTCTCGATGCTATTCTTGCCGTCGATAAAGAAAGCCGTCACTTCGGCAAACAGACGGCCACCAAGAAAGGTCTGGCCAACAGACACTTCGTAATTGATCATACTTTCGGCCATCAAGTCGGCGTTCTGGGGTGGAAACATGTACATCTCCCGAATATTCGGGCTGCGGAAACCTTTCGAAACAGAACCTTTCAACGTACTGCCTTCGAAAGGGCGCACCGTAATACCTCCTTGCGGAATCCATTGGCTGCCAAAAGTGCTGTTATACTCATAGCGTACCCCGGCATTGAGGCTCAGCAGACCAAAAAATTCCTGCTGCATAATGGCATAGAGTGCCGTCTCGTTAACGCTTTTGTCTACAATCTGCTTGGCGTTCCCATTGATGCTGTCGTTGCGTGCAGAACCGCCCCAATTCTTATAATCAAGGCCTGCGGTAAAGCTGTTACCATCGAATAGACGGAAGGATTGATAAAGCAACACGCCCATATTATGGTCGTCCGAATGAAACAAATATTTCTGCGGCTTGCCGCCTACGGGATAACCGTCGTTGATGTCATGGTTTCCCCAGTTATAGAAGGCACGGATGGCGCCGCTGCTCTTACCTAGGTTATTCTCGAAAGCAAAGGAGGTCGTTCCGCGTAGGATGTCCATGATGTTATCCTCCATAAGAGACGTCACCATACCCGGATTCTGATTTTTAAAGCCTGCCAGACTGACATCTGCCGTCACCTTAAACTTGTTGTTTATCTTATAACCCAGATTGGCAAAGCCATTGGTAATATGAAACTTCGAGTTCGGGCGATGGCCGTCTGTACGGTCGTGGTTGAACGAAACGAAGCTACTAAAATTACCCACATTATAACCGTTATTAATCATATACTTCTGCGTATTGTACGAGCCGTACATAATACGTGCCTGCGTGCGGCCTCCCTTCTCATTATGACGGCGCGTAATGATGTTGATCACTCCACCCATCGCATTGGAACCATAGATTAACGACCCCGGACCACGTATCACCTCCACCTTCTCCACATCCGAAGCCACATAGGTGTCGGGCAATGAGTGACCGAAAAGGCCTGCCCACTGCGGCTGGCCGTCAAATAGCATCAACACCTTGTTGCCCTGCCCTACTCCACGGATATTCACCGTCCCGGCTGATCCGTCAGAGACACCGAATCCGGTAATCCCTTTCTGAGTAACAAACAGACCGGGCACACGCGAAAGCACCGGCAGCAAAGCAGACTCGCTGGTTGCTTCGATCTCATTACGACTGATTACAGAAATGGAAAGCGGCACGCTATTACGGTTAACCTGTATCCGGTTGGCCGAAACAATAACCCCCTGTAAGTTGATAAGGCTGTCAACATCTCCCCCCTTATCGGAGGCATGAACAAACGAACTACATGCTATAAGTCCTGAAATAAGTAAAAGTTTATTTTCCATACGTCATGTTTTCTACGCAGTTTTAGTGTGCGTATCGGGCGCAAAGGTAACACGAATTACATAAAAGGTGTCACTATCGAACAAGGAAATTTTCTTATTCAGCACGGCTCATCACTAGTTTTCCATGCTTTAGTCCCTTAATAGTAGTCAGTTTGTCCGCCAATTCGGTCAGGCGATAAGCCGTCCCCATCACGGTCACGGTGTGAAGGCAGAAGTTCACATTAATATAATACTGCGCTGAGGAAAGAATAACATCCTGATAAGCCTGTTCAATCAGCGCCATTTTCCCGGCTATATCCTTCCGACTATGGTCATACATCGTAATAATCGTTCCAGCCACCAAATGATTACACTGCCACTTCTTCTCCGCCACATTCTTCTCAATCAGGAAACGAATAGCCTGCGAGCGATTGGCAAAGCCATTCTCCTCTACATACTGATCCAACGAATCCAGCAAATTATCTTCCAGCGACACCCCAAAGCGTTTTAATGACATAAAGCTATTCTCCTCTTATTATTTGACTCCAAAAACACAACATTTGAGTGTTTTCGATATACGTGTTGTACCGCCTTTTTTCAGCCTATTTGCGGAAGGTCTCCAATCAATTTTAGGATCTTGATTTTGTGCTCCTTACCACTGTTGGGTTACGAATGGTTTACGAGTGTAAAGATAGTGATTATTTGCTGTTTATCAATAAATCTAATTTGTTTTTGATTATCGTTTTATAAATTTCTTTCATATCATCGGGCAGGAATGAAATCTCAATAAACTCGAACCATTTATCGGCTATCTTGACAAATTTAGAGAATAGGTTGTTAATAATCTTCTCCTCTAAACAGCTACTGTTCATTGCTATTTGGAAATCCGAACACTTGATTTTACGTTTCTTGCCGTTGAGCGTCAGAGCCAACTCTTCAGTATCCTCCGGCATAACAAGCTTCGTTGACACCATATCATACGCTGGGGTCAGTGTGTAGTACCCCTTACGCAAGCTGTACAGCGAAAAGTTCTTCAAATGCATATCAGCATTGCCAGTCAACCACGAGAAAATAACCTGCTCCCAAAAATTCACCACATCAAGTTTCGGAGCCGAGGAGTATTGCATAATAAGTTTCGCTATCTGCTCATACGAACCCTTGTATTTATACTCCGTGAGGCGTTCAGATAGTTGACACATATCTTCCATTGGTAATTTCTCACCCTTTGAACCTCGGTCTATCCGCTTGGTGATATATGATAGTTCTCCATCGGCAAAACGAACGAGCGAATGAGGTACAACCTTTATTTTAGCAAGTTCTGCAAGGTGCATCGTCAAATCCTCTACTTCGGGCAGATGTTTAAACAGTTCCGTTTGCGGCTTGAGAATATAACGCCCCCATAACCCAACAATAGTGAATCGTTTCGGTTCGCCTACCGAAGATGATATGTCGAGTGAGAGTTTTGCTTGCACGCCCGTAAGTGTGGTTTGCGAACGAATCACCTGCTCTGCAAGTTCCGTAATATCAGCTCTGGTATAAGGTAGAATCGGGGCAGTTGCACTTCCAAAAATCTTCTTTGCACAGCGTGGGTGAAAATCGACCTCATTCTCAGCAAGCTCTTGATAACAATATAGGCATCTGTTCATAATGACTCTTCGTTTGTGATTGGCACTACACTAACCGAACCGATGCAATCTTTGCAACAAGCCAACAGTAGTGACATACGGTCACGACGATTGATTTTCCAACTCTTCTCGGCAATATCCAAAAGCCAACCTTCAGGAATTAACCCATCAAAAAATGGGAATAGTATTTTTTCGTTATACGGTTCATTTGTCAAAGGCATAGTAAGGCTAATTGCTTCAGCTTCGGATGATTGAAGATATTTGGCATCATAGTGAAAAGTATAGCCATTTTCATCTTCGGTCAAAACCCCAGCAAAAAGTTTATGGTTGTATATTTTAGCTTGTCTCATCGGTTTTCAGATTTGATAATTGGAACAACACCTACTTCAGTCCCAAAGAGGTTTAACACTTGATTCACTTTATCAAGACGCAACGTCTGCTTTCCTTGTTCAAGCTCACGCACAAAACGCAAGCCAACTCCCGATTTCTCAGAGAGTTCTATTTGAGTCAAACAGTGCTCCTTGCGCATCTGCTTGACGTATCCTGATAACGATGCAGTATTCATATTATACCCTTTTGGGTACAAATATAATATAATTATTCTATATTATACCCTTTCGGGTGTGAGGTTGTTTATACGCATTGATATTATACCCGATTAGGTGTTATTTTTTTATTGGTTGAGCTTCATCACTTAACCGCTTATCGGCAAACACAATCGATCAGGTGGTCATTGACAAATCCCGTAGCCTGTAAATGAGCGTAACAAATCGTCGATCCGAAGAATTTGAATCCTCGTTTTTTCATATCCTTACTCATCGCATCGGACACAGTAGAAGATACCGGAATCTTGCATAATAAACTAAAGGTGTTTATAATCGGTTTTCTGCCGGATCGGCTGACCCAGAATTTCTGGTTGAACTCCTGGTTGAACTTTCAGCCCAAATCATGCGTAAAACCATAGGATATATAAACAAAAAAAGAGAGTTACCTTTTGAGTAACTCTCTGACTTTCAAGTGGTGCCACCAAGAATCGAACTAGGGACACAAGGATTTTCAGTCCTTTGCTCTACCAACTGAGCTATGGCACCTTCGTTTTGTTTACGGGTGCAAAGATAAGGCTTTTTTCTAAACTTGCAAGGGGGAAGGGCACTTTTATTTACTTTTTATTCATTTGAGACATTATGAAAGGCGCGCCAACCTTGGGCTTTCAGCTCTACTTCACCACCATCACGACCTTCCAGATAGTTTCCAAGCTCAGGTCGAGTAATGCGACCAATCACACTAACACCTTTCATATCAGTGACTTTGTCGTGTTGCGCGAGAGGAACAGTGAACAATAGTTCATAGTCTTCGCCTCCATTAAGGGCAGCTGTGATGAGACTCATATTAAATTGTTCTGCCATGGCAGCTGTTTGATAATCGATCGGGATACGGTCTTCATAAACACGGCAACCAACGTTACTTTCTTTCGAAAGATGAAGCAGTTCGGAAGAAAGACCATCCGAAACATCAATCATGGAGGTAGGAAGAACGCCAGCAGCATACAACATCGCAACAATGTCCTTGCGCGCTTCGGGTTTCAATTGGCGTTCCAATAGGTACTCTTTTCCTGCGAAGTCGGGATTAAACTCTTTCGAACCGTTATAGACCCGCTTTTCACGTTCTAACAGCTGCAGACCCATATAAGCAGCCCCCAAGTCGCCGGATACGCAGATCAGATCGGTATCCTTGGCTCCACTGCGGTAAACCACTGTGCCGGCCTCAGCTTCTCCCAAACAGGTGATGCTGATGGCAAAGCCTGTCAATGAGGCTGAGGTGTCCCCTCCAACCAGATCCACACCATAAATGTCACAGGCCAACTTCAGCCCGGCATAAAAGTCATCGAGATCCTCCACACAGAAACGTTTGGATATGCCTATCGAGACAGTCAACTGCTTCGGCCTTCCGTTCATGGCGTAGATGTCGGAGAAGTTTACTACAGCCGCCTTATATCCCAGATGCTTCATCGGTACATAGGTCAGGTCAAAATGAATACCTTCAAGCAGCAGGTCGGTCGTAACCAATACTAGCTTCTCCTTATAATCAAGCACGGCGGCGTCGTCTCCCACGCCTTTCAGGGTGCTTTCATTCTTCAATTCAATTGTTTTTGTCAGGTGGTCTATCAGGGCAAACTCACCCAACGTTGCTATTTCTGTTCTGTTACTCATCGTTTTAATTAACGTAATATACTATTTCTTTGAACTGTTACTATATGTTTCTTGATCATGCTTTCAAAGGTCTGGCTTTTGTCATTACAAAAGCTAACGGTGATGGGCAAATAATAGAGCACTCGCTTCCACTCTTCCGGCAGGTAGTGATTGACCAACAGACGCGCGGCATCCTTTTCGGTGACTAGGATGATCTTGTTTGGCGATGTCATCTTGTCGAACACAGCCTTGATGCGCTTGATGTCATGCTTGCTAAAAGTATGATGGTCGGAAAAGACCAGCGGCGTTACCTTATCCGAATACTTCCGTGCCTCTTCAATGAAATGAACCGGAGAGGCAATGCCGGCTACCAGCAACAACTCGTCCTCCTTCCGAAGATCATTCAGCTTACGTACCGGAGTAGTGGATGAAAACACCGGAGTAAGTTCACCATAAACAATGCGAGTAAAGAACAACTGCTGATGCGCCAGCAACTTCATGTTCTCCTCTATGATCCGAAAGTCTATCGGCTTCAGCTCCGCATCGCATTTAGTAACGACCACCACGTCGGCACGGTGGATGCCATGATAAGGCTCGCGCAACTGTCCCGCGGGAAGCAACCGGTCGCTGTAAAAAAGCCGATGATAGTCCGTCAGCACGACCGAGAGCGAAGGCATCACATACCGATGCTGGAAAGCATCGTCCAGCAGGATTACCTCCGGACGTTCTCCTTCCGGTAAAGCCAGCAACCGATGGATACCACTACGACGGTTAGCATCCACTGCCACCAGCACCTCTGGAAACTTTTTTTTCATCTGAAACGGTTCGTCACCAATCTCAAGGCTCGTGCTCTGCTCACCTGCCAACACAAAGCCGGAGGTCTTACGCTTATATCCACGACTAAGGACGGCTAGACGGTATTGACCACGAAGTAATTGAATAATAAACTCCGCGTGCGGTGTTTTACCCGTTCCGCCCACAGCCAGATTACCAATACTAATTAATGGTATAGGAAACTGTTCGCACGGAAGAATACCCCAATCGAACAGTTGGTTACGAAGCCTCACCCCAAAACTATAAAGGAGTGAGAACGGAGTGAGAAAATAATTGATTTTTATATCACTTTCTATTGGCATGATTATTTATAATGGGTTAATATCATAAGGCAAACGTGCTTGCACACCGGCTGTAGACCAAATGCGATTCAGAGTTTGGAAGTAGGTATAATCGGTACCCAATACACTTTTCACAACAGACATCCGAATGTTGTCCAACTCTTTCTCCATAAATTTCTGAAAGAAGTCCTTCGATCCGGGCACATTCGTTACACAATAGTCCTTTACCTCTGCCAGTCCGGCAGCTATAGTAATAGCTTTCTCGATGCCACCCAGTTCGTCCACCAGACCGCGTTCCTTTGCCTGATCGCCGGTCCAGACGCGTCCTTGCGCTATTTCATTGACAGCATCCTTGCTCATCTTACGTCCATCGGCACAACGTGTCAGGAAAGTTCCATAGGTACGCTCCACATTGGCTTGTATCAACATCTTTTCATCCTCACGCATGGGGCGAGAAATATCTCCCAAATCGGCATACGTATTGGTCTTAACAACATCCGTCGTCAAGGATAATTTACCAAAAAGATTCGTAGCATTCGGAAACATGCCAAACACGCCGATAGAACCTGTCAACGTATTGGGTTCAGCCACAATCTTGCTGGCAGCACAAGAAATATAATATCCACCCGAAGCAGCCACGTCACCCATCGAAACAACAATCGGCTTCACCTTCTTCACCTCTACGACTTGTCGCCAGATCTGTTCCGACACATACGCACTACCTCCCGGTGAATTAACACGCAGCACGACTGCTTTCACCGCATCGTTATTCTTTAATTTGATTAGTTCGCGAGCAATCTCTTCAGTAATGAGTTGACCCGTTTCATAAGGAGTAGAAAATTCGTCTGACGTAATCTCGCCTTCAGCATATAGAATAGCTATCTCATTCTTGGACGATCCGGCCTTCTCCTTTATATTCTTTAGCTGGTCAAGGCTGGCAGTCTTCAACTTGCTATCTTTTTGACCAGCCAGTTCCTTTACATATTCTTCTACTTCGGGCTCATACTTCAGTTCGTCCACGAAATGCTGTTCGAGCGCCTTCTCGGCTCCACTAAAAGCAAAACCTTCATTGACGAAGCGGTTCACATCGTCCGTCGACATCTTGCGCCCTTCTGCAATACCGGCTATCACGTTACCCCAGATGCTGTTCATATAGGATTGTATTTGCTCACGGTTAGCATCACTTAATTTATCCAGCATAAACGGCTCGACCGCACCTTTGTACGTGCCAACTTTAAAGATCATCATCTCCACACCCAATTTACTTAGCAACCCCTTCAGGAAAAGAGTTTGAGAGGCCATACCCGCCAATCCAACCATTCCCATCGGATTTAGAAACACCTTGTCTGCCATTGAGCACAGATAATATCCCCCTTGCGTATAGCCATCCGAGTAGGCCACCACAAACTTACCGCTCTTCTTAAAGTCGGCGAGTGCACAGCGAATAGCCGACAAGCTGGACGAACCAGCTTGCAAAGCGCCCGATTGAATGTAAATACCCTTTACATTGCTATTTGCTTTTGCCTGATTGATGGCAAACAGAATATCTTTAAGTGAAAGCTTCTTTTCTTCATCTCCCATCAACATTGAGAATGGATTTTCCTGCACATTGTCAGAAAGCGTTCCGCTAAGCGAAAGTTTAAACACAGTATCCGATTTTGGTTTATACTCAGAAGAGTTGCTCATACTGCCAGCAATTCCGATCACTACAAAAATAAGGACAGTAAGAATCAGACCGGTTGCTACAAACACACCCAGTGCCGAAGCAAACATCATTTTAAAGAATTGTTTCATATCATTTCGCTTCTATAAATTGTTATTAATTTACAAAGATAACCAACTTATTGATGACTGCCCGACTTTTCATAATTATTTACCAAGCAACCACACCTATTCGCTTTGCCTCTTGATGCTTATGAAAGTTATTATCGAGGGCGTCATTAATATATCACCATCCGTAGTCGAGAGATTTTGATAAAAGCTTTACTCTTCCGTCATTTTAGGCATTTATGCTTTGATTAGTCCAAATAAAACAATAGATTTGCATTATATGCCAATAAAAGAGGATTGCAGACGATACTTGATGTGGATATTAGGGAACTAATAATTACCACTAAACGATAATTATGGATGGTCAATTTATAACAAATAAAGATTTGATATTATCGGATATTATAAATTCGATTCTACCAAAGTGCAACAATGCCTATTTCTTGGTAGGCTATTTTTATTTTTCGGGCTTTGCAGAACTCTGTGAGAAATTGAAGAATGTAAATCTCAGAGTACTTGTTGGTTTAGAAGTAGAACGTAATATTATCAATGGTATAAAAGAAGTTGAGAATTTCACAACTTCAAACAAATCGCGTGGGCAATTGCGTGATGATTTTTATAAAGGTCTCGTTGATATCTATAATAACACAGACTTCTTTGACTCCGAAGAACAGATAACGAAATTCAAACTCTTTTTGGAAAAGATAGAGAATGGAACATTAGAAATCAAGAAGACTTCCGATCCCAACCATGCAAAACTATATTTATTCCAGAATAGAGAGGAAGAAAGTATATGTGGCACATTTCCTGGAACAATGATAACTGGTTCAAGTAACCTTTCTGTAACAGGATTAAAGAATCGTCATGAGCTAAATGTGATTCTTCGTGATAAACCAAGTTATGTTGAAGGAAAATCCGTTTTCGATGAATTGTGGGACACCGCTGTAACAATTGTAGATGAAGATCATATTGCAGATTTCAAGGAGAAGGTTATCAAACACATTTGGTTTGAGAAACTCTATTCTCCATACGCAATGTTTATCCGTGTATTGCATGAATACTTTAATATTGCTACTGATGAAAACATATTGAAACCAAGCGATATAACAGAAGGCGCATATTCTGATTTGGTATATCAGACGGATGCTGTGCAATTGGCACTGAACTCCATTAAGAACCATGAAGGAGTAATCATCTCGGACGTTGTAGGCTTGGGCAAAAGCATTATCGCCTCTACGGTTGCACGGAACTTAC
>JAVVRI010000024.1:0-7705 GCA_036654795.1 Tannerellaceae bacterium | reverse complement strand
ACCATTATTATATGCCCTCCTCACTTGAAACAGCAATGGGAGGAGTATAAAGATGAATTTGGTTTTACGGCATCTGTGTTCAGTACAGGTAAGGTAGAAGCGGCACTAAATCACTATCGTATGATTGCCCGGCCTGATGAGAAATTCCTTATTATTGTGGACGAAGCACATAAATACAAGAATGAATTTATTTTGGATTATAGTATCCTGCATGACTTATGTATGAGCAATAAGGTGATGTTACTTACGGCAACACCGTTTAATAATCGCCCGGAAGACATCTATTCTATGCTGAAACTCTTCCAAATACCAAGTAAATCAACACTTAGGACTGTAGAGAATTTAGGCGCAGCATTCAAAGACTTGATTTCAAGATATAAGGATTTAGCGGAAGGACAGCGCAAGAATATATTGTCAAAATCCGAAATCAAAAGTGAAGCAGACTCCATCGCTCAAAACATTCGTTCCATTATTTCTCCTTTGGTCATTCGTCGCTCACGTCTTGATCTGGAAGAAATTCCGGAGTATAAAGAGGACTTAAAGCGTCAACACATAAATCCCGTGATTCCCGAACCTCCTGTACAGTTAGGATACTATTTGGGAGACATTCGTGAACTCTATCTCCGTACATTGAATTTGATTTCTCCAACAGATGAAGAAAAGAAAAACAACCCGAGGTCTCATTACTATGAAAGTGCTCGTTATAAGCCGACTACATATATTGTTGATGACGAGAAATCGAAAAAGGAGTTGGATAAGGAATTAGAAGAAAAGATGGGTACCGATTTGGGCATGTTAATTGGACGACAAGTCAATGTATCACTCTTTATGCGCCGCATGCTGGTTCGTCGCTACGAAAGTTCGGTAGCGGCATTCCGTGATTCTCTGAACTCTATGATTAATTCTTCGGAGCATATCTTGAAGTGGATAGAAAAACGTGATAAGGTACCCGTGTATAAAAAAGGCACACTGCCCGACGTGGAAGAATTTTACGAGACAACGGCTGATGATTTAAGTGAAGAGATTGCAGAAGCTTTTGAAAAATATCAAGAACGCGGATTCTTTGAGATTGACATGAAGTATATCAAACGGGAAGAGTTTCTCAATGATATTCAAGCAGACTTGCAGTTACTAAAAGATATTCGTGAAGAATGGTTTAAGCCAAAGAAGGAAACAAATAATGGTAAATCAGTGATTACCTATGACATGAAGTTTGATTATAAGCTTGATGCTTTCCGTAAACTCCTGAAGGAACAACGCATGACAGACCCGACTCGTAAGATAATCATTTTTACAGAGTTTGCCGACACAGCCAATTATTTGGGAGCAGCATTGGAAAACGATGGATTAGGTGTGTTCAAATATACATCAAAAGAAGCATCCTCTACCAACAAGTCAATAATTCGCGCCAATTTTGATGCGGGTTTGAAACCTCAATATCAAAAGGATGATTATCAGATATTGATTGCTACCGATGCCATATCTGAAGGATATAACCTGCATCGTGCCGGTACTATTTTCAATTACGATATACCTTATAATCCGACTCGTGTCATCCAGCGTATCGGACGTATCAACCGTATCAACAAGAAGATGTTCGACAAGCTTTATATATACAACTATTTCCCGACAGATATAGGTGAAGCTGAAACACGAACCAAACAGATATCTACCCTGAAGATGGCTATGATACACGCCATTATGGGTGAAGATACCAAAGCCTTAACTGATGATGAAGAGCTGAATGCATACTTCAAGGAACGCTACCAAGCAGAACTTGCCAAGAGTGAAGAACGTTCGTGGGATACTAAATACCACAATCTACTTAACAAATTGAAGGGGACAGAGATTCACTCCACAGCCTTGCAGATACCGCATCGTGCCCGAATTGCCCGTAAAGTGGAGAAAGCATGCAAAGGAATTATTCTTTTTGGCAAAAAAGGCAATGATTTCGTCTTTAAGATTGGAACGAATGACACTGATATTCCACTAATGCTTACTTCAGAACAAGCATTGAATCTTTTTGAAGCAACAGCCGAAGAAAAACCGGTAGCAGTAGACAAGCAGTTCGATAAAATCTATCAGCATATCAAATCGCATTTATATCGTAGCATTGCGAAAGATGAAAACGAGAAGTCACGCCTTGAAGCCTTTGACAAATTGAAATTATGGATGAAAACCAAAGCATTGCCTAAGGATTATCTGAATGATTTGTTAGTGATTCTTCAGAATGACAGTCTAACCGGTGAAGAAGTTCGCTTTATCAACAAACAGACGAGCAAGACTACTGATAAAGTTATGGAGAAGATAACCCAAGATTACCTGAACCGTATAGTAGACAAGATTAATAAAGTGGAAGAAGGTGACGAAACACTTATCCTTGCCGAACAAATTAAATAAACAAAGGATTATGGAATTTAATAAAAGATACAATCGCACAAAGTTTGTCGATTTCTTGCAACACAAGTTCTTGCCGGAAGATTTTGTGGTAGAAACAACAAGTATTGATGTAGAACGCCAAACCAATTATATACGCGCTATCACCAAATTAGGTTCAAGTGAAACGCTCGATTTGATTGTGTACGAAGTACGCCACAACTCAACACAAGATGCTCGTGTAGGCTTGTCGAAAGAGGCATTCCGTTTCCTTGCAGATGAATGGGAAAGCAGAGCTTTGGTGCTTTTCGTACCAGAGAATAACGATGCCAACTATCGTTTCTCTTTAATTACCATCGATTTGAATGAAACCGAAGAAGGCAGGCTGCAACGTATCTATTCTAATCCTCGTCGCTATTCCTACTACTTGGGTGAAGGCATTGCTTATTATACTCCCAATAAATATTTAAACGATTTAGGCCGTGTAAGCAATGAGAAGGATTTGACAGAACGCTTCTCTGTAGAAGTATTGACCAAGGCATTCTATCAGGAACTCTCCGACTGGTATGCTTGGGCTGTCAAAATTGTACGCTTTCCGAATAAATTGGATGATAAAAACGATGATGACAAATACAACTCTGAAGCTGCTATTCGTTTAGTTACTCGTCTTATCTTTGTATGGTTTTTAAAGCAGAAGAAACTGATTCCTGAAGAATTCTTTGATGAAGGATATATACGTGAAAATCTTTTAGAAAGTTTTAATCCGATCGTAAATCTAAGTTTGTTTTATAATTCGGGCGAAAGCAAATATTATAAAGCGATTATTCAAAATCTCTTTTTTGCCATGCTCAATAGCCCTATTACCAAAGAGGGTGAAAACGAATTGGGTGAACGCCATTTTCGTAAAGGGAGAAGTGATTATGATAATAACAAGTTAATGCGCTATGAATCATTATTCTCTTATCCTCAAAACTTTGTAGATTTAGCCAATCGAACTGTTCCCTTTTTGAATGGTGGATTGTTTGATTGTTTAGATGATAAAGATAAAGACAACTATGTCGATGGATTCTCCGATCGTAAGGAGGTACAAGAAGCCTTATTTGTACCGGATTATCTTTTCTTTGTAAAGGAACATATTGTCGATCTATCTCATTGGTACGATGACAAACGAAAGAAAGGAGTGAAAGTCGATGGGATTCTTAACATATTGAAACGTTACAACTTCACAATCGAAGAGAATACGCCCTTCGACCAAGAAGTGTCGCTCGATCCGGAATTGTTGGGTAAAGTGTTTGAAAATTTATTGGCTTCATACAACCCTGAAACACAGACTACAGCTCGTAAGCAAACCGGTTCATTCTATACTCCACGCGATATTGTGCAATATATGGTGGATGAAAGTCTCGTAGCGCATCTCAAGCGCATAGTGGGTGAAGAATTAGAAGCGGAATATCGTAAACTCATCAGTTATGTAGATGAGGAAGACCTATTGACCGATACACAAAAGCAACAAGTGATGGAAGCTATCTATCATTGTAAAATACTCGACCCAGCTTGCGGTTCAGGAGCATTTCCTGTAGGTATGCTTCAGCAGATGGTCCATATCCTTTCTAAACTTGATCCTACCAACGAACAATGGAAAAAGATGATGCTCGACAAGGCGGTCAATGAAAGCCGTACAGCTTTCCAGGCAGAATCAAAGGAAGAACGAGAAGAACGTTTAAAGGATATTGAGAACTCTTTCGATGAGAATCTTAACAATCCCGATTACGCCCGTAAACTCTATCTAATAGAGAACTGTATCTATGGTGTAGACATTCAGCCTATCGCCATTCAGATAAGCAAGCTACGTTTTTTCATCTCGCTCGTGGTAGACCAAAAGACAACGACTGATCCTGCCAATAATTTCGGTATCCGTCCGTTACCTAACCTCGAAGCCAAATTTGTAGCCGCTAACTCGCTTATTCCTTTGGCAAAGGCGGAAAATAACTTAGGTCGTACACCAGAAATCATTGCTGTAGAAAACGACCTAAAAGAAGCAAATCATAAGATATTCGGTGCTAAGACCGTTCGAACAAAACGTAAGTGGAAAAAAAGACTTATTGAACTTCGTGCCGAGATGGCTGAAAAACTGGCAGAGAATGGTTTTCTTACTTCCGATGCTGCCAACCAACTTGCATCTTGGGATATGTTCAATCAAAACACTTCCGCTGCATTCTTCGATGCAGACTGGATGTTTGGTATTAAGGATGGATTTGATGTGGTGATTGGCAATCCACCGTATGGTGCAAAATTGAGCGATACAGAAAAAAAACTATTAAGAAGATTGTATGTCAATCAAACATCTGAAACAGCCATATTATTTATTGAAAAAGGGCATAATGAGCTGCATTGTAATGGATCTCTATCATATATTATCCCTAAGTCTTTTACATATTCGTCAAATTACAAATCAGTCAGGAACTACGTCAAAAAAGATATTGCTATAATTGTCGATTGTGGAAAGGCATTTGAACAAGTTAAGTTAGAAGCATGTATTATATTATTAAGAGGAAACAATAATTTAGAGACATACTCCAATTTATTGTATTCTCATGGAGGCTTTACAGAAATAGGCAATATACCCAAATCTACATGTGATGATTTTGGATTGTATCTTAATGGTGTTACACCAGAATCAGTTAGTATCGCAAATAAGATGCATATGGATGTAATGTTTTTAGGAGATATATCATCTAACTGTCGTGGTGAAGCATTCCAGAATTATATTATAAATGATGGAGAAATAGACATTATTGGTGGGAAAAATATCGACAGGTATGGCATTAGAAGTATAAAAGGTAAACTTAACACATCATTTCCTATATTAGGTAATGCACGAATACAAAACAATTCTTTATTGTATCAGAATATTGTTGCACATATTACCACTCCTTATCCACAAATTAAGCTAATAGGCTGTATTCCTAACCGTTTGAATTGTTACATAATTGACACAATAAATCAGATTACCATCGATGTTAAATATAGTAATAAATATATTTGGACATTACTAAATTCCAAATTAATATGTTGGTATGCTTATTTGTTTATTTACGGAAAAGCTATAAGAACTATGCATTTTGATAGTGTTTCAACGAATAGAATTCCAATAAAACTAAGCAAAAGTCAGTCTTCATTTATTGAGTTGGTAGATAGCATACTGAATTACAAAGAAAAATTGAATATAGATAAAATTGCACAGGAAAAGTTGATAGACAAAATGGTCTATCAACTTTATAATCTCACCTATGATGAAATTCTTATCGTTGATCCCGAGACCCCAATCACACGTGAAGAATACGAAAAAGAACAATAACGACAAGAATCGAATATAAGCAATTTGATCATGAACTAAATATAATGTATACATGTAGCCTATGTCCCGACTAAGTGACCTATATAAAGCAATGGAAACATTGCGAAAAGAAGGCCTTTCATTGAATGAAGACCTTGAAAGACAAGTGAGTGATTTGGAAGAAAACATCATCAAAAAAGAAATTCTTCCGATTGTAACCGAGACGATTGCACCGGCTTTAAAGCAAGTGCAACGCGAATTAGTGCTTGTGGTGGACTATGTACCAGGCTCGCCTATTAGTGTACACTTGTCTCGTAAACGAAATTTCACAGCAGATATAGCAGATGCCAAAGAGATTCTTCCTGATCCACAGGTGGAGCATAAGGAAATAGGAAAGACCGGGCCGAAAGGCGAAATTGCGCCAGCTACCCGATTGAAGATTACATTTGCTGATGGCCGAGTGATTCAGGAATTACAAGCAGCTGAGGCTTTCCGTAAGTTTGTGATGGAAGTAGGTGCCGACCGTGTACGTTCTTTAGGAATGAAACAAAATAAAGTACCTTTGATCTCCAATACGCTTGACAAGAAATATAAAAGCTCACAAAAGCCTGTCGGCAATGGTTGGTATTTGATGACATGCAGTAGTACGCTTACAAAAAAGCGAGATATAGAACGCATAGCCAATGTGTTTGATATAAAGATTAAAGTTGAAATAGTATAGTGCTTATGAAAAAAGTTTTTAATTATATAAAGAGTACGCCTCTTAACCCTATTTGGTTAATTGTTATATTCACATTAATTGGCGGTTTGATTTTGTGTTTATTTCAAGATGATGATAAAGCCATGGAGCATTTCCTGACTTGCGTCGGTATAGGCATTAGCGCAGCTATTGTTCAATCTTCACTAATACAGCAGCGTATTCAAAAAGACAATATTAAAATACAATTGTTTGATAAAAGATATAAGATATTTCAAACGGTATTAGATTCAATTACGCTTATTAAGCGAGATAATTGGGATAGATATATATTGTTTAGTGAGAATGATATCAGCAAGCAGGTTATATATATAGAAGAGGAACTTTATAAATCTGTACAGCTTTCTGTATGTCTATTCGATAAAAAAATGCACGCTAAATTAGTAAGCGTTAATAATGCTTTCTGCAAGGTGGCAAAATCTTACAAAGACATGTTAGTTGCCAACATAAAAAATTTTGAATCTCACGAAGAAGTACAAGAGTTTCTCATTCTTTTAAAGTCTCACCTCTTGTCTGAATCCGGTTTAGGTTCAAAAGAATACGAAGAGAATATAAGAGAACGGTTTCCTAAGACATATATTACTTTGATAGATTTCTCAAAAGAATGTGACGCATATCTTGCTTTGATAAATAAATGTGATATTGTAAAGGACTTTGGAAAGTATATTATTGTTGATAAACTGGAAAAGTAAAACTCAAGAATAACATTAATTGAAAAATAAAAGGGATGAAACGAATAAGAATATTCATAAGCAGCGTACAGAGTGATTATCAAGAAGAAGATTTTAAAGTAGTCATTTGGAGAGCAATCGAAGGACAAGACGTTCCAAAGGCGATCCAAAGCGTTCCAAACGATGAAACTAGACTCTTAGAATTGATAACAGAAAATCCCTCAATGTCAAGGGCAGAACTTGCCAAGCGACTTGCTTTAAGTGAACGGCAAATAAGAAAAATAATCGACCAACTACGTAATAATGGTAAATTAAAACGGGAAGTTACCTTAAAATAGAAATATCCGAATCTCCTTTCACAGATATAACATCGTAACGGACTGCATGTTACGGTGAAACGTGTAATAAAGAAGTGCTTTACGAGCACCTCCTTGTTCAAACCATCGGTATTACCTGATACAAATTCCCTAACCGGGTATGTTTACGTTCAATCCCCAATGCCATTAGCAGTTTCTGGGAACTACCGGGAGATACGCCACGCATTGCTGACGAATTATATTTTTT
>JAVVRI010000023.1:1209-22517 GCA_036654795.1 Tannerellaceae bacterium | reverse complement strand
GATGGTTTGAATAAGGAGGTGCTCGTAAAGTACCTCTTTATTTCACGTTTCACCGTAATATGCAGTCCGTTAAGATGTTATGACTGTGAAAGGAGATTCCTTTAGGTTACTTCTGAAGCTTGATTACTTATTCTTCACAAATAAAATGATCGGGTGATAGCTATTATCTATCGGCAGTTTGTTTCTTATCGATCTAACAATTATCTTTGCTAAGAAAGATTATTTAAAACAGATAAAGTATGATGGACTTACTTAATTTTGATGGTTTACTGATAGGTATCCTGACGTTTTTGATTATTGGATTGTTCCATCCCGTAGTAGTCAAAGCTGAGTATTACTGGGGTACGAAATGTTGGTGGATATTTCTTCTGCTGGGTATTGTGGGGACTATTGCTTCCTTGTTGTTAGAGAGTGTTTTCCTTTCTGCCATCTGCGGAGTCTTTGCTTTTTCTTCCTTTTGGACGATCAAGGAGGTGTTCGAGCAGGAAGAGCGTGTGCTGAAAGGCTGGTTCCCAAAGAATCCAAAGCGGACTTATCCGGAGCAGAAGCATTGAAGCTGTAGTATATGCGTGGACATAAAAAAAGAGAATAACCATAAGGCTATTCTCTTTTTTTATGAGCGAAAGACGGGGCTCAAACCCGCGACCCTCAGCTTGGAAGGCTAATGCTCTATCAACTGAGCTACTTTCGCAATAAGTGTGGGCAGTGATGGATTCGAACCACCGAAGTCGAAAGACAGCTGAGTTACAGTCAGCCCCATTTGGCCACTCTGGTAACTGCCCCCATTATTTTCTATTGCAGTGCAAAGGTAGTATTTATTTTGAAACTAGCAAGTAAAATCCACCATTTTAATTGCAGTAATAGCTGCTTCGTCGCCTTTATTTCCATATTTTCCACCTGCTCTATCCTCTGATTGCTGCATGTTGTCGGTTGTTAATAGGCCGAATATGAACGGAATGTCATACATTAAGTTTAACTCGGTAATTCCTTGAGTTACCCCGGAACAAACGTAGTCAAAATGTGGAGTATCTCCTCTTACTACGCATCCTAGCACGATTACTGCGTTCAATTCTTTCGTCTCAGCTAGGCGTTTGGCACCGAAGGTAAGCTCAAAGCTACCGGGTACTCGTTTTACAAGGATGTTTTCCGGCTTGACTCCGTGTTTTTCCAACGTGTTGCAAGCTCCTTCGAGCAGGCGTTCGGTGATGTGCTTGTTCCATTCTGAAACAACAATACCGATGCTCATTTCTGAAGCGTCGGGAACACTGCTGAAGTCGTAGTCTGATAAATTCTGATAAGCTGTAGCCATAATTGTATTCTTAAAAACAAGAGGATGCCCTGTTTGACGAGACATCCTCTTATTCTGATTTATATTTCAGTAGTATAAATATTACTTAGCTTGTATAGAGGCACGCGTGATATACTTATCGATATCGGCAGCTTCCATAGAGGTGTAATACTTCTCTTTAATCGTGGTGTAAGCTTTTACTGCATCGCCATATTGCTGCAGGCTTTCGTATGCAACACCTGCTTTTTTCAGATATACAGGGCTGATCACGTCGTTGTCTGCTTTTTTAGCTGCTTTTTCGAAGTAGCTGATGCCTTCTTTTGTCTTACCCATGTTTACGTAGCAATCACCGATCAGACCGGTAATTGCCGGTGAAATCATATTGTCGCTTCCGCTGAATGATTTCAACAAATCGAGAGCCTTTTGTGTATCTCCCATTTTGAAATAGCAGATACCTGCATAAGCGGTAGCCAAATTGGCTGCGTCAGTAGAACCGTATTGATTAATGATTGCTTCGAAGCCGGCATAGTCCGAACCATTACCATTCAAAGCTAAGGCAAACGAATCCTTTGCAAAGTATTGCTCACCCTTGAACATGGCGGCAGCGGCTTTCTTCTCCTGAGGAATTAAGTATCCGTGTTTGAATCCTAATATAGCAGCAACAAGAATTGCTATTGCTATTACTCCGTAAATAATCTTCTTTGAATGATTCTCAATAAACTGTTCAGAACGTGAGAGGATAGCTTCTACTTCCATCTCTTTGCTGGTGTCCTTTTCCTTAGTAGCCATAATGTGTTATAGTTATTTATTAATTTTTCTTTGTTTTCGTACCTAACAGGCAATTCAAAGCGCAAAAGTAGTTTTTTTTACTGATATAATCTATACTTCGAACTATATTTTTTAAATTTGTACGATTAATACGGCACCGATGATACTAAACAAGCTTTCTATTCTTAATTATAAAAATATTCCGCAGGCTGAAGTTGTCTGTTCCCCAAAAATGAATTGCTTTTTTGGCAATAACGGGATGGGAAAGACGAATCTACTGGATGTTATTTACTATCTTTCCTTCTGCAAAAGTCATGTAAATACACCTGACAGCCAGATTGTAAATAATGCAGAGGAGTTATGCGTTATTCAGGGAAACTACAGCTATGAAGGGCGCTCGGAAGAGATTTTTTGTGCGATCAGAAGGAAGCAGCGAAAGCAGTTTAAACGCAACAAAAAGGAATACGACAAACTGTCGGAACACATCGGCCTCCTGCCGCTTGTGATGGTTTCGCCAGCCGACTCGGAGCTGATACAGGGAGGGAGCGAAGAGCGTCGTCGTTTTCTGGATGTTATTATTTCCCAGCAAGACAAGCAGTACCTCCATGCCCTGATACAATACAACAAAGCGTTGCTTCAGCGCAATGTGCTGTTAAAGAATCAGAGCCAAGATATTTCTTTATACGAAGTGCTGGAAATGCAGTTGGGCATGTATGGACAGACGGTGCATGCGAGGCGAAAATTGTTGGTTGAGGATTTTATCCCTATTTTTAATGAGTATTATCAGATTATCTGTCGCTCGGCCGAAACGGTGGGGTTGCGTTACCTCTCACAACTGGACGATGCGGACTTGCCTGACTTGCTTTGTCGGAACCGGGAGCGTGATCGCATTTTGGGTTATACTTCTTCCGGCATTCATAAGGATGAGTTGGAAATGACGCTGAACGATTTTTTGATCCGCCGTGTAGGTTCGCAGGGACAGAACAAGACGTATCTGATTGCTCTTAAGCTGGCTCAGTTTGCCTTTCTTGTGCGCAAGGGGCAGACCACGACTCCGATCCTTTTGCTGGATGACATCTTTGACAAACTAGACGCTGCCAGGGTGGAACAAATTATCCAATTGGTAAGTGGCGACAGTTTCGGCCAGATTTTTATTACGGATACGAACCGAAAGTATCTGGATGAGATATTGACCGCTGTAAATCATGAATACTCACTGTTCCGCGTTGAACAGGGGCAAGTGCAGCCAATGGAGGGGGCGAACGTATGATCCGCAAAAATACACAAAAACTAGGGGAAGTGTTACGTGATTTCTTCGAAGATAATACGGAGCTATATGAGAAGATGCTTGAAATTCGTCTGCAGCGTGCTTGGGGTGAGATACTGGGGCCGATGATTGCGCAATATACACGCAACTTGTTTATAAAGGATAGGGTGCTGCATGTTTCCCTTACCTCCGCCGTGCTTCGCAGCGAGTTATTACTTTGCCGAGAACGGTTAGTGAAGAGCCTAAACGATTATGCCGGAGCCGTGGTTATTGATAATCTGATTATCCATTAAGCACGGATCGCGGTTCGTTTTTCTCTACTTTGAGTTTCCACCTATATATATATACTGTGCGTAGAATCTCCCGTCCGCTGCTTCGCATACGAAGCCACCGCTGTTTACTTTATTTTCCTCCGATTGTCTCTTCTTCGGTAATGATATAATCCATCGGCCGATCGAAGGGCTCGGTGGGTACTTGTTCTATTAATTGGAAGTGAAAGCAGATGGCTATTTTAGGAATGTCGAGGTTGGTCAGCAGGCGGTCATAGAAACCTTTACCTCTTCCTAACCGATTTAGGTGGCGATCGAAGGCGATGCCGGGTATGACGATCAGGTTAATATCTTTTTCCGACACTCCGTCGGTAAGACCGTTGGGCTCCAGTATGCCAAAAGCACCTTCTTTGAGCGATTGACGGCCGTTGTAGGGTAGGAGACGCAGGTTGTCGCCCTCCACTACCGGCAGCAGGATTGTTTTATGCTGAGCCCACTTTTCAATAAACTCAGCTGTTTGCACCTCGCCTGGTAGGGCGTGATAGAGGGCAACACACGAAGCTTGCTGGAAGAGAACGTTCTCTTCCAGCTGATTGAGTATGATTCTTGAACGGTCGTCCAGGGCTGACGGCGTGTACGATTTTTTTAGCACAGCTATCGACTTTCGTATCGCTTGCTTCGCATTATGCATTTCTTTTCTTTGCATTATGTTTTTCTAATGTGGGCAAAGACTTGCCTTCATTTAATACTTTGATAGCTTTTAGCAGCGTAGCGTCATCTTTTAGGAAGACAGGGTAGAAGCCGGCTTCGTCGAAGAAGTTACGGATAATGTAAGCCTCCAACTGATTCTCAATTAGCTTTTTGGAGATGTTGATCAGTGTTGGGCGCTTCTTGATTCCCTTTTCGGCCGCAAAGTTGGTGAAGTCTGCTACCAGTGGTTGTTGCCTTAGGTATTTGTCTAGCTCCTGATAGGTCTTGAAGGAAGACAGCTTCTCCCGATGCTTGTCCGAATACTCAATGGCGTAGAGATAGAGCGCGCCACTGTTGATGATGTTGGAAAAGTAGGAGGTGATGCCACTTGTGTCTCGTGGAATGAAGATATCCGGCATAATGCCGCCGCCGCCATAGACGGTGCGTCCTTGCGTTGTCTGAAACTTCGGTGAATTATCTGTCTTAATGCTGTCAGCAGAGTCGAACTCACCATGCATAAAGCGGTTGTAGATGTCTTGGTTATACTCGTCCGTCTTACCTAACTCGTAGTCGCGTTGGATGCAGCGTCCGGAAGGCGTGTAGTAACGGGCAATGGTCAGGCGGAGTACTGATCCGTCGCTCAGGTTGATGGGCGTCTGAACCAGTCCTTTACCATACGTACGGCGACCAATGATGAGTCCACGGTCGTTATCCTGAATGGCTCCGGAGAAGATTTCGCTGGCGGAAGCCGATATTTCGTCTGTCAGCAACACGATAGGCGCCTCTTTGCAGGTACCCGTCCCGTTGGCATAAACGTCGCTTCGGGGGAAGGACTTACCTTCGGTATAAACAATTAGGCGTCCTTCGGGCATGAATTCGTTGATCATGTTGATGGCAGCCTCCATATATCCACCGGTGTTGCCGCGAAGGTCGATAATAAATGATTTGCAACCCTTTTCTTTAAGCTTGGCGATGGCGGTAATGAACTCGTTGTAGGTGGAACGGGCAAACTTGCTGACTTTGATATAGCCGATGCCTTTGCTCACTTCGTATGATACGTCTACAGAATTGACAGGCACGTCTCCACGCGTTACGTCAAAGTAGAGCAATTTGGGCGAAGTGCTTCGCTTGATACCTAGTCTCACGGTGCTGTTCTTCATTCCGCGAAGCGTTTTCATGATTTTCGTCTGTTCTGTTTTGTTGCCTGAATAGACGGAGTCGTTGATGGTGATGATGCGGTCGAAGGGCAACAAGCCGGCTTTCTCAGACGGGCCGCCGGGTATCACATTTATAATCAGAATCGTGTCGTTTGGCATGTTGAAAGATACTCCAATACCACTGAAAGAGCTTTCGAGTTCTTCGTTCACATCCGCGGCGTCTTCTGCCGATATGTAGACTGAGTGAGGATCTAGCTCACCGAATATCTTGGGAATGACTCCCTCTACCAGCTTCGACATGTTTACGGTGTCGACATATTGCTCGTCAATAATATCCAATATCGCGTTAATCTTGTTTCCGCTGGAGTACAGACGGTGTTTCCCCTGGCTCAAGGAGAGGTAGTGATTGCCAATAAAAATTCCGAGGGCGATGCTTGCAGCTATGATTACAGGCAACCAAATGGCCAGTTTCTTGTTCTTATCCATAAAACGTATCTCTAATTTATTCGTTTATCTCAATAAAATCCAGTTGTATACCGGCACGTAGCAGCAGTTTGCATCCATCTTCTACCCGGTACTTTTCGGAAAACACAACTCGTTTGATGCCCGACTGTATGATTAGCTTGGCACATTCGATGCACGGCGCCGAGGTAATGTAAATCGTCGCCCCTTTGCTACTGTTTGAAGACGCTGCCACTTTCGTAATCGCGTTAGCCTCTGCATGCAAAACATAAGGTTTGGTTATATTGTTCTCGTCTTCACAGATATTTTCGAATCCGGAAGGGGTGCCGTTATATCCATCGGATATAATCATTTGATCCTTTACAATCAGAGCCCCCACCTTTCGACGCATACAATAGGAGCTTTCTGCCCATATCCCAGCCATACGTAGATAACGTTTGTCTACTTCAACCTGCTTGTTAATCTTTTCGCACATTGTTTCTTTTCACCTTAAAAATCAGTCAGCAAAGGTAATACATTTGGTCTAATTCTGCTTAGTTATCTCTCTTTTTTTACTATGCGATTCCGTTACGGATCAATAAAGCATCTATTGTTGGCTCTTGACCGCGGAAACGTTTGTATAGAAGCGCCGGATCTTCAGTACTTCCCTTTGACAAAATGTTGTCACGGAAAGATTTTGCCACCTCTTTGCTGAATATGCCGGCAGCCTTGAAGGCTGCGAAAGCATCGGCATCTAGCACCTCCGCCCATTTGTAGCCATAGTAGCCAGCTGAATATCCGCCCGAAAAAATGTGTCCAAAGCTGCTACTCATCAATGTGCCGGGTACGTCTGGTAGTATGTTAGCCACCATCAATGCCTGTTTTTCAAACGCAATGACGTCGCCGTCAAAAGGAGTTGTCTGTGTGTGCCAAGCCATGTCAAGAAGAGCAAAGCTCAATTGGCGACAGCATTGATATCCGGTGTTGAAGTTAGCCGCATTCAGTAGTTTTTGTACCATCTCTTGCGGGATCTTTTCTCCTGTTTTATAATGTACGGCGATACGGTCTAGGAAATCTTTCTCCGTTAGCCAATTTTCCATGATTTGAGAGGGTAGCTCCACAAAGTCACGATATACGTTTGTGCCCGACAGGCTGGCATAGGTGCAGTTTGTCAGCATGCCATGCAGGGAGTGCCCAAACTCATGCAACAGTGTGTTTACTTCGTCGAATGAGAGCAGCGATGGCTTTGTGTCGGTTGGTTTCGTGAAGTTCATGACGATGATGATCTGTGGTCGGCTGTCCTTCCCTTTCTCATCCTTGTATTGTTCCTTGATGTTGTCCATCCATGCTCCGCTCTGTTTTCCTTCCCGTGGATGGAAGTCTGTATATAATATGGAAAGGAATTTGCCGTCTGCGTCGTATACTTCGTAGGCATCTACGTCTGGATGATAGACGGGTATCTGCTTGTTCGCTTTGAAGGTGATGCCATATAGCTCAGTGGCCAATCCGAATACACCCTCTTTTACTTTGCTTAGTTCGAAGTAGGGGCGGGTCATTTCGTCGTTAATGTTGAAGCGGATATCTTTTAATTTCTCGGAATAGTAACTCCAATCCCATGGCATGATGGTTATGTTTTCCTTTTCGGCGCCCATGGCAAAGCCTTGCGCGGCGTTGTATTCGTTGATTGCTACAGGCTTGTAGGCGTTCAGCAGTTTGCTAAGCAGGTCGTGTACGTTGGCCGGATTTTTGGCCATAGTGTGCTTTAGGGCATAATCGGCATAAGTATCATAGCCCATCAGCTGAGCTATCTCGAGACGTATATTTACGATCTGTTTGATGATCTTCTTGTTGTCATATTCATCTCCTTTGTTGCCTATGCTCAGATGCTCTTTGTATATCGTTTCGCGCAGATTGCGTGAGGCTGAATATTGCATAAAAGGTACATAACTAGGGGCGGATAGGTTGAACATCCAGCCCTTTTTACTTTTTTCTTTGGCCATCTGGCGGGCTGCGTCGCGTACACTTTCAGGTAGGCCTATCAACTGCGCTTTGTCAGTCAGTAATAGTTCGTAGCGGTTCTTGTCTTTTAACGCGTTTTGGTCGAAGGTGAGGCAGAGCATGTTTAGGTCAGAGCTCAGTTTGCGATATCGTTCTTTTTTCTCTGGGGTGAGCGTTGCGCCTTGAGTTTTGAAGGATTCGTAAGTTTCTTCCAGCAGTTTGTCATCTTCGGTGGAGAGGTTGAGCGTCTGTTGCTGGTCGTAGATGGCTTTGACGCGGGCGAAGAGCGCTTCGTTTAAGTAAATATTGTTCGAACTCTCCGATAGTTTGGGCGATATGCGTTGCGAAATGTCAATCAACTCGTCGTTCGCTTCTGCGTTTAGCACGTTATAGAAGGCTGAACTAACGTTGGTCAATAGCTGTCCGCTTCGTTCTAGTGCCTTGATGGTATTCTCGAAGGTGGCTGGTTGCGAATTGTTTGCTATCTTTTCCACCTCAAGCCTCAATAACTTGATGCCTTTGTCGAAGGCCGGTTCGTAATGTTCTGTCTTTATTTTGTCGAACGGTGGCGTTTCGAACGGCGTCTTGCACGGGGCAAAAAAAGGGTTGTTTACTACTTGCATCATTTTTGAATTATACTTATAAATAATAGGGTACTGATTAATGAAGTTTTCATCTTTCGTAATCATACGGTTATTCTGTTGCAAAAATAACATTTATATATGGATATATGATCAGGACAGTAATACATTCGTGCAAACTATTTAGTACTTTTCTATGCCTATAATTAGATTAAAGCATTACTCTAATTATACTTTTGAGCAGGCTGGAAATCAATTTTGAGCCAGCTCAAAATTAAAAACGAGCATGCTCAAAAACAATTTTGAGCTAGCTCAAAAGCATAATAGCATATAGGCTGCAGGGCAAAACATCCGATCTTTTTCATTAATATATTGCCTGTTGAGAGCTAGCGCGTCTGCACATGTAGTACAACAGTCGGCTACTACTTATCGAAAGTAACATACCAATCAAGAGGATTTGAACATTAATTGGGGCGCGGTTGCCCTGATATATGATCGCGCGGGGGCATGAATATAATAAATAGACGTTTCTGTAGAAAATAAAACCCTGCTCTTTTTTATTTGTCAAAGAGATTGCTTACTTTTGTGTATATATGTTTATAACTAGCAAAATGAAAAGATCAATTAAACATTTTCCTGAACAAACAAAAGAGGAACTGCAAGTTTTGCTTTCGTTAATTGAAGAGTATATTCCAGAGTGTAGTGTAATATTGTTTGGCAGTTACGGACGGGGTGATTATGTCGTCTGGGAAGAGAAGGATGAGTTTGGCGTAAAGCAGGTTTATCAGGATGATTATGATTTAATGGTCATTATTTCCAGTTGGAATGATGTTGATGTTGAGGGTTTGGAGGATAGACTATATGTTAAGGTGTTATCCAAATACCATCTTCGTTTAAAAAACAGACCTCATGCCTCTCTTCATATGCGACTGAAATGTGCTAATCAAGTGAATATGGGCTTTGCTAGAGGGGTTGATTTCTACGTTGATGTGATTAAGCAAGGAATAAAGATTTATGACAATAAGAAGGTGAAGATTCGCATTTCCTCCAAACATGAAATATACGAGCAATCTAATCATATCGAAAACGATTATCAAAATAAATACATTTGTGGATGTAGTTTGATAGAAGCTGCCGATTTTATTTATAGACGCGAAGATTATAAAGATGCTTTGCTTCAGTTAAACCGGGCGTGCGGGTTTTTCTATGCTGCCATATTGAAGGTGTTTACTAATTATTCGCCTAAAAACAATAAGTTGGATCAGTTGGTTCTTCTTACTAATGGCTATTCCAGCGAGTTGTCTGTTATTTTCCCCAGAAGTACTAGTTGGGAAAGTCATTGTTTTGATCTGTTGAATCGTGCATTTGTTGAAGTTCCTATAAATAAAGATTTTGCTGTGTCGGAAGCCGAATTAGATTATCTTTTTGAGCAAATAGACTTGTTGCGCCAAATTACGGATAGTATTTGTCGTTTACAAATAACACACTATAAAACCGAAATGCTAAGAGCTTCAAAAGAATAGATTTAGATCTTGAGGTTGAAATGTTTGTATTAACATATATTTATGTGTTTGAAAACACACCTTTACAACAGCACTGTGTGTTAACGGTCTGAATATCAATAATCGCATTTTTGTTGTTTCCTTCTGTTTCTAAATAAATATGAAAGGCAATTTGCTTTTTTAATTATTAAGTAATACATTTGATTCCAATAATGTAACGGTTACATATAGACAAAGAGTGCTGTAACTTAAAACCCAAATATACCTATGAGTTATCTTAAATTTGACAAAACAGTAATGATAAACCTGGAAGAGTCCCTGACTCGTGAGGTGCTTCGTACCAATCGGAAAAGAGCATATCACTGCACTACTGTTGTTGATTGTAACACCAGGAAATACCACGGGTTGCTCGTAATGCCTGTACCCGAGATTGATGATGATAACCATGTGCTACTGTCATCGTTCGACGAAACAGTGATTCAACATGGGGCGGAGTTTAACTTGGGGCTGCATAAGTACCAGGGCGATAACTTTAGTCCAAAGGGGCATAAATATATTCGTGAGTATAGTTCAGACACTGTGCCGCGGACACTTTACCGAGTGGGTGGCGTTATCCTTTCAAAAGAAAAAGTGTTCTCGCTTTATGAGAATCGTATTATGATTAAGTATACACTTGAGGATGCTCACTCCGCCACAACACTTCGTTTTCGCCCGTTTCTTGCCTTTCGTAGCGTACGGAGTTTGACGCATGCAAACGGATATGTCAATCAATCGTACACAGAAGTGCCTAACGGTATTAAAACCTGTATGTACCAAGGTTATCCGGAGTTGTTTATGCAGTTCAACAAAAAAGCTACTTTCGTTTATGAGCCCTATTGGTATAATGGAATAGAATATCCTAAAGAACAGGAAAGAGGCTATCCATATCAAGAGGATTTATATGTGCCTGGTTACTTTGAAATACCTATTAAAAAGGGTGAATCTGTGATATTTAGTGCCGGAGATTGTCAAGTGGTTACCACCCGATTGAAGACACTTTATGAAGAAGAGGTACAAAGTCGTACGCCCCGTACTAGCTTTTATAATTGCTTAAAGAACTCTGCGCAACAGTTCTATTTCCGCCCCAAAGAGGAGGATGCATATCTGTTGGCTGGCTATCCTTGGTTCAAAGTGCGTGCACGAGACTTGTTTGTTGCATTACCCGGTTGTACCCTTTCTATTGACGATCCGGTGCGTTTCGAGAAAATAATGGCAACGGCAATGCCGGCTGTCAAGGCTTACATGAATAAAGGATGTCTGGATCCTATTATACGAGAAATAGAGGAACCAGACGTATCGTTATGGGCTATTTGGGCTATTCAGCAATATGCCAAAACAGTCGGAACAGAGCGTGCTCGTGAATTATATGCAGACTTTGTATCTGAAATAATAAACTACATTTCCGATCAAAAACATCCGGATATGAAGTTGATGGATAATGGTTTGCTTTTCGCCAATGGACGGGAGAAGGCTATTACTTGGATGAATTCCACGATCAATGGCAAACCAGTAGTGCCCAGATCTGGTTATATTGTAGAGTTTAACTCTTTATGGTATAATGCTCTTTGTTTTTATACTGAACTAAAGGGGGGGGCTCCAATAGAAAAAATAGACAAGGTTATTAAGTTGATGGATAAAACTTTTCCGGAAACCTTTGTGAATGGTTATAACTATCTGTTCGACTCAGTAAACGGTTCTTTTGTGGATTGGAGTGTGCGTCCTAATATGATCTTTGCAGTTGCTCTTCAGTATTCTCCGCTTACACGCATGCAGAAACGTGCCGTTGTGGATATTGTAACGAAAGAGTTGTTGACTCCTAAGGGGCTACGTTCGCTTAGTCCTAAAAGTGAAGGATATAAACCTTACTATGTAGGGCCGCAATATGAGCGGGATTTGGCGTATCATCAAGGTACGGCGTGGCCGTGGTTGCTGGGTGCTTATCTGGAAGCTTATCTGCGTGTGTTTGGAAAGAGTGGAGTCTCTTTTGCTGAACGTATGCTGATTAGTTTGGAGGAGGAAGTTTCCCTGCACTGTATAGGTACGATACCTGAATTGTTTGATGGTAATCCGCCGTTTATAGGACGTGGAGCCATTTCGTTCGCTATGAATGTGGCAGCTATCCTTCGGGTAGTGGATTTGTTGAAGAAGTATAACGCTGAATAAAACTACGTACCATATGAAAGCATTAATGTTTGGATGGGAATTTCCTCCTCATATTTTAGGAGGATTGGGAACAGCCAGTTACGGATTGACACGGGGTATGGCTATGCAACCCGACATGGATATAACTTTTTGTATTCCTAAGCCATGGGGCGATGAAGATCAGAGTTTTCTGAAAATCATTGGTCTGTGTAATGTGCCAATTGTGTGGCGCGATGTGGATGCAGAACATGTTAAAAGCCGCATGTCCAAGTATATGGATCCGCAGATGTATTTCGATCTTCGTGATCATATATATGCGGATTTTAGTTATCGTCATGTAAATGATCTTGGATGTATGGAGTTCTCAGGGCGTTATCCTGAGAACCTATTGGAAGAAATTAATAACTATTCGATAGTTGCCGGAGTGATAGCTCGCACGGAGACGTATGACATTATTCATGCGCACGACTGGTTGACTTATCCGGCCGGACTGCATGCCAAGAGCATCAGCGGCAAACCGCTTGTGATCCATGTACATGCTACGGATTATGACCGAAGTCGTGGAAATGTGAATCCGGATGTATATGCCATTGAGAAGAATGGCATGGACAATGCCGACCATATCATAACGGTGAGTAACCTAACTCGTCAGACGGTTATTGAGAAGTATCATCAAGATCCTTCAAAGGTAACTACTGTGCATAACGCGGTTGAACCGATGAGCCCTGAAATTCTGGCTATACAGGATAAAAAAGGAATAAAGGATAAGGTGATTACTTTCTTAGGACGTATCACGATGCAGAAAGGTCCTGAGTATTTTGTTGAAGCTGCTGCCAAGGTGTTGGCTAAGGCTCCGAATGCCCGTTTCGTAATGGCAGGTAGTGGGGATATGATGGACAAGATGATTCGTTTGGCTGCTGCACGCAACATCTCTGATCGTTTCCACTTTACTGGATTTATGAAAGGGAAGCAGGTATACGAAGTGCTCAAAGCAAGTGATGTTTACGTGATGCCTTCTGTTTCGGAGCCGTTTGGAATCTCTCCGCTGGAAGCAATGCAGTGTGGAGTGCCTTCTATCATTTCCAAACAGTCCGGTTGCGCAGAAATTTTGGATTATGCCGTAAAGGTGGATTATTGGGATATTGAAGCATTGGCTGACGCTATGTATTCTATTATTACATATCCCGCTATGCATGAATTTCTCAAAGTGGAGGGTAAGCGCGAAGTGGATAATATCAAATGGGAATACGCCGGACAGAAAGTACGCCGCATCTATGAGCAGGCAATTAACAAGTAACGACAAGATAAAAATTAAAACAGATATATTATGAAAACGATTTGCTTTTATTTTCAAATACATCAGCCGTTTCGTCTGAAAAGATATCGCTTTTTTGATATAGGGAACGACCACTATTATTATGATGATTTCCAAAATGAAGAAATCATCCGTCGGATAGCAGAACGTTGCTACCTGCCTGCCAATAAGACGATCATGGATATGATTAAGACTAGCGGTGGTAAGTTCAAAGTAGCGTTTTCTATTTCAGGAACAGCTTTGGAGCAGATGGAGATTTATACGCCTGAAGTTATTGACAGTTTCAAGGAGCTGGCCGCAACAGGTAACGTGGAGTTTTTGGCTGAAACCTATTCTCATTCGCTGGCCTCGTTGGGTGATCCGGAAGAGTTTAAGGATGAAGTAAAGCGCCATAAGGAAAAAATACATACGTTGTTTGGTGTCAAAACAAAGGTATTCCGTAATACGGAGTTGATTTACTCAGATGATATTTCTGACCAAGTGTATAAGCTGGGTTTTAAAGGAATGTTGACGGAGGGTGCTAAACACATCTTGGGCTGGAAGAGTCCGAACTATATTTACACCTCTTCTATCCAGCCTCAATTGAAATTGTTGTTGAAGAACGACCGTTTTAGTGAAGATCTTTCATTGCGTTTCAGCAACTATAGCTGGAATGAATATCCGCTGACAGCAGATAAGTATATTTCTTGGATTGCTTCTACTCCGGAGTCTGAGCAGATTATTAATCTGTTTATGAACTACGAAGTGTTGGGTTCATTGCATCCTGCTGAAACTGGTATTTTTGAGTTCTTTAAAGCTCTTCCGCGTTTTGCTGCAGAAAAGAACATTGGTTTCTCTTTGCCATCTGAGATATTTACCTTGCTGAAGCCGGTGGATGCCATTTCTGTGCCTTATCCAATGTCATGGGTAGACGAAGAGAAGGACTGCAGTTCATGGTTAGGTAACGTGTTGCAACAGGAAGCCTTCCGTAAGATTAACGAGATAGGTGAACGTGTACGTTTATGCGAAGATCGTCGTATCAAGCAGGATTGGGATTATTTGCAAAGCAGTGACCACTTCTATTATATGGGGACTAAACATATGGGTGGCAGAGGATTTAGTCCGTATGACAATCCGTATGATGCCTTCAATAACTATATGAATGTGTTGGCTGATTTCATTGTGCGTGTGAATGCTCAATTCCCAGATTCTATTGAAAATGAAGAGTTGAATTCTCTGCTTACAACGATTAAGAATCAGGGATATGAGATTCAAGAACTTCAGAAGGAGTTGGAGAAAAATAAGAAGAAAGCAGCGAAGAAAACAGCCGAGTAAACGTTTCTTTTTGATATCCATAAACAAAGCGGGCAACCTTCATCAGAAGGTTGCCCGCTTTGTTTATGAGTGAATTTTACCGACTTGTTTTTATCTAAACTTGCTGGTTGTTATTTGTATTTGCATCGCTTCGGAATCTTTACGTAGTTTCACACCGGAGGGTGCCAAATAGTTGTGTAGTGCCACCGTGTAAGATTGCGTGTTGCCATAACTATTGGATTGCCCAGCTACGCGGTTTACGGGAACAACGAGCAGCACCAAGTCTTTATCTGGAGCATTCTTTATCTGTTCTTTCAAAATATTGGATATATTATTGAAATAATAGGAACGAGTGGTGAAACTGTAAGTATCAGACAAGAAGACCGTCTGGCCATTTTCAATCCGATTATCTTCGAAGAAAGCTTTCACTGAATCTTCGGGTAGCAACAACAAGTTGGCAGGTGGCGCTAAAGCGTACTTCCATTCCTCTTGAGGCATAGCCTTAAGGGTGATTGCAAGGTTGTTTATGATGCGATCCTTTATGATTGGGATGATCTTCTTTGCAGGAATTACGATGCGTGTGTAGACACCGGCAGGCGTCTTCAAGTAGGTAAAGTCGTCATTCGGCTTCAACAGCTGGCTCATATCCGTGTTCTTGAAGCGATTCAGTTGGATAACCTCTTTGGTCACCGTGAAACGTTCAGAAGCTTTCGCTACAAAGGTAGAATCCTTACCGTTTACATCTTTTTTCGAGTCGAGAAACTTATAAAAGATTGTGAACGAAGAGTTGTCTATACTCAAAATATTTCCGCTTCCGAATGTATTGGTAACGTAGAGACCGGGGAAAAACTGGTTGAATGTTTCCTGATTTTTGAATGTTCCCGGATTGTTGATTGTTTCGTTGTAGAACTTTTGTCCCAATTCTTTCGGCATACGGATGGTCACGTTTGGAAAGTAAGCATTAGGACTGTTACTAGGCAATTTGCGAATTGAATCAGGAATGCTCTGATCATACTGTGTATAGGTTTGCGAACCTAACGGAATTTGCATGTTGCAGAACTTCTTCGGATCAATGTTTGTGTAATAATTTTTATCCAACGGAGTTGTTACTTGATAGATCTGTGCACGCATCGGAGCGAGTGAGTCTCCAATTGACTGAGCCGTGGTATAAAGAATTTTAAATTCAACGGAGTCAATTTTTCCATCTATTGGTTTGTGTGCAAACTGATAGTTGTCGGGGCAATAGAACTGGCAGATATAATCAGACTTCAGGTTGCCATACAAAGGATCATAAATTTCACCCAATAGAGCCGTTATTGTTTTTGCGTAGATTGAATCCATCATAATGGTGGAAGCAGTCATTTGGAACGTATCCATATACACAGTAATTTTATCACTATCCGGTTGGATTGTTGATCCTACCGAATTCAACGTGTCTTCACATCCGCCCAGGATAACTGTTCCCAAGCCGAGTCCTAATAGTAGGGGCTTTATTTTCATCTAGAATAATTATTTCTTATTTGAAGAATTGATTACCTCGTCATAGAATGTGTTGAAAGCATCCATGTACGTTTCCTGCGACTGATAAGCTAGGAATGGTGTATCTGTTTTTGTTAATGCATAATCTAAAACTTCTTGGTTGACAGTTTCGCTACCTTGTATTACGCCGTCGGCAAAGTCAATGGCCAATTTGCTCAGTCCGGCAAAGCTTGTGTCTGTCTTAATACCTTTTAAGTCACTTTCTTTGGCTCCATCCATTTTTAATTTGCCGGCAAATTCCTTACGGAAAGGAGTTGCGAAGTCGTCATTGTAGATTGAATACACAATTTTAGCGCTGCGAAGGCAAGGATCGTCTGTGTACATACGCTTAATGTAAAGCGCCGTGAGTGCAGACATCCATCCGTGACAGTGGATTATATCCGGTATCCAACGAAGTTTCTTGACTGTTTCCAAAACGCCTCTGACGTAAAAGATGGAACGGTCATCGTTATCCTCGTATTCGATGCCTTCATCGTTTGCAACAGTGGCTTTTCTTTGGAAGAAATCCTCGTTGTCGATGAAATACACCTGCATGCGGGCTGATTGTATGGACGCTACCTTGATAATAAGCGGGTGGTCGGTGTCGTCAATGATAAGGTTCATCCCGGAAAGGCGGATTACTTCGTGCAACTGATTACGTCGCTCGTTGATATTTCCGAATTTCGGCATAAATGTTCTGATTTCACGACCACGTTCCTGAATGCCTTGCGGCAAGTTTCTGCATATTGTTGCAATCTCTGATTCGGGAAGGTAGGGGGTAATTTCTTGAGCTATAAACAAGACTTTTTTTGCATCCATTCTATAAACTGGTTTTATAAAGACGCCACAAAGATAATAAAATTCTTTCATTTACGGTAATTATTTCGTTGCTTTGCACCGTCATTAAGCATCTATCTGATGAAAATAGTAAATAGCATTCAAGAATTAAAGCGTTATCTTGCTGTAGAGAAGCAAGATAACCGTACAATTGGCTTCGTTCCCACAATGGGAGCATTACACAGCGGCCATCTTAGTTTGGTAAAACAGTGTGTGAAGGAAAACGATACCTGCGTAGTCAGTATATTCGTTAATCCGACTCAATTTAACGATCAGAACGACCTTTCTACGTATCCGCGTACATTAAAAGAGGACTGTGAGTTAGTAGCGCAAGCCGGATGCGATTATGTGTTTGCTCCGACTGTGGAAGAGATGTATCCCGAACCGGATACACGTACTTTCGATTTCGGACTTGTGTCCCAAGTGATGGAAGGGGCGCGTCGCCCCGGACACTTTAACGGTGTTGCTCAAATCGTTAGCAAACTGTTTTATGCAGTGGAGCCGGATAATGCCTATTTTGGCGAAAAAGACTTCCAGCAGATTGCCGTGATTCGTGCAATGGTGGAACAATTGAATATTCCTGTGGTTATCCACGCTTGTCCAATCCTGCGTGAAGCGGACGGACTGGCTCTGAGCAGCAGAAATGCACGCTTAACCTCTGCGCAGCGTCAAAAAGCACCGTTAATTGCACGTACGTTGAAAGAAAGTACTACCTTTGTGCCCGAAAAGAGTGTACAGGAGGTTATCGACTATGTAGTTGAGACCATTAATCGTGATCCGGAAATGCGTGTGGAGTATTATGAAATCGTGGATGGAAAGACGCTTGAGTCTATCCGTAACTGGTCGGACACTACTTATCCCGTAGGATGTATAACGGTCTATTGTGGCGATGTTCGTCTGATAGATAATATCAGCTATTAATAATCAATTTTATAGTATAACTATGTTTATAGAGGTAGTAAAATCAAAGATTCACCGGGTGACGGTAACGGAAGCAAACTTGAACTATATCGGCAGTATTACAGTAGATGAAGATCTGCTGGATGCTGCAAATCTGATTGCAAACGAGAAAGTGCATATTGTGAACAATAATAACGGCGAACGATTTGAAACATACATTATTAAAGGTGAACGTGGTTCGGGTGTGATCTGCCTCAATGGTGCGGCAGCTCGCAAGGCGCAGCCGGGCGATGTTATCATCATCATGTCGTACGCCCAAATGGACTTCGAAGAGGCAAAGACATTCAAGCCGGCTGTCGTCTTTCCTGATACGGCAACTAATAAATTAATATAACCCGTTTGTGTATACTAATAAGAAAATCTGGAGTGTAAGTTATCCTATCTTTTTAAGTCTGCTGGCGCAGAATGTGATTAATGTGACTGATACCGCCTTTTTGGGGCGTGTGGGTGAAGTTGAGTTGGGAGCCTCGGCGATGGGTGGCTTGTTTTATATCTGTGTGTTTACCATCGCGTTCGGTTTTAGTACTGGTTCGCAGATCGTGATAGCGCGCCGTAATGGTGAACGTAAGTATGACGAGGTGGGGCCAGTCATGATTCAAGGGGTGTTTTTCCTCTTGTTTTTAGCAGCCATTATTTTCACTCTTTCTCGCATTTATTCCGCTGATATTATGCGGTTGCTCATATCGTCCGATACCATATTGGATGCAAGCGTTCAGTTTCTGGACTGGCGTGTGTTTGGCTTCTTTTTCTCGTTTGTCAACGTGATGTTTCGTGCGCTATTTATAGGCATAACTCGAACAAAGATACTTACTCTGAATGCTTTCCTTATGGCGCTGACGAATGTGGTGCTGGACTATCTGTTGATCTTTGGTCATGGTGGCTTTCCTGAGATGGGAATCAAGGGTGCGGCTATTGCGTCCGTGGTGGCTGAGGCTGTCTCTATCGTATTTTTTGTCGTATATACCCGTTTGACGGTGGATATCAAAAAGTATGGTTTGAATCGTTTTGGCTCGTTCGATTGGGGGTTGTTGCGGCGTGTACTAGCCATCTCGGTGTTTACGATGCTGCAATATTTTTTATCGATGAGTACTTGGTTTATGTTCTTTATCGCTGTTGAGCGTTTGGGGCAGCGTGAGCTGGCCATTGCCAACATCGTGCGCAGTGTTTATATAGTTATGTTGATACCGGTCAGTGCCTTGGCCACTACCACAAATTCGTTTGTTAGTAATGCCATCGGCGCAGGTCATTTGGATCAGGTCATTCCTATTATCCGTAAAATAGCCACGCAATCCTTTTTGATTATGGCTTTTTTCGTTATGTTGGTTTGTTTGGCTCCGCAAGCTATTCTGTCGGTCTATACCAACGATGCTGCCTTGGTGGCCGATTCAGTCAATTCTGTGTATGTCATTTCTTTGGCCATGCTGATAGGGGCGGTTGCCAATATCGTCTTTGGTGGCGTTACCGGTACGGGAAATACCCGTTCGGCACTTGTGATGGAGATTGTTACGCTTGTCTTCTACGTTGTTTATGTATATGAGATGGGTATTCGTCTGCGTATGCCGGTGAGTGTTTGCTTTACGACCGAGGTGATATATTATACCGGATTATTGGTGCTCAGCGTAATTTATTTGAAAAAAGCAACATGGCAGAACAAAAAGATTTAGAGGATTGCATCCTTTTTTGTACCTTTGCCTCCTATTTGTAATAAGAAGATAATAAATACATAATAAGAACTATGTTTGAGAATTTAAGCGAAAGGTTAGACAGATCGTTTAAACTGTTGAAAGGCGAAGGTAAAATCACCGAAATCAACGTTGCCGAAACATTGAAAGATGTGCGCAAAGCATTGTTGGATGCCGACGTCAACTATAAAGTAGCCAAGCAATTTACCGACACCGTTAAGGAAGCAGCTATGGGGCAGAACGTGCTTACGTCTGTTAAGCCCAGTCAGTTGATGGTGAAGATTGTACATGATGAGTTAGCCCGCTTGATGGGTGGTACGGCCATCGAGGTCAATCTGAAAGGATCTCCTGCAGTGATCCTAATGTCTGGTTTGCAAGGTTCGGGTAAAACTACCTTTACTGGAAAGCTGGCAAGCATGTTAAAGACGAAGAAAGCCCGGAAGCCGCTGTTGGTGGCTTGCGACGTTTATCGTCCGGCTGCCATCGAACAGTTGCGTGTGCTGGGCGAACAGATAGGTGTGCCCGTCTATTCTGAACCGGATAGTAAGACACCGGTAACCATCGCCCAAAATGCCATTAAGGAAGCCCGTGCCAAAGGCTATGACGTGGTGATTGTAGATACTGCCGGCCGTTTGGCCATTGATGAGCAGATGATGAATGAGATCGCTGCCATAAAGGACGCTATCCAGCCGGACGAAACCCTTTTCGTGGTAGACGCCATGACGGGACAGGACGCTGTAAACACTGCAAAGGAGTTTAACGAACGCCTGAATTTCGACGGAGTAATCTTGACGAAGTTAGATGGTGATACTCGCGGTGGTGCCGCCCTCTCCATTCGTACGGTGGTAGACAAGCCGATCAAGTACGTGGGTACAGGCGAGAAGATGGACGCGCTGGACGTGTTTCACCCCGAACGTATGGCCGACCGTATTCTCGGTATGGGTGACATTGTTTCTTTGGTAGAACGTGCGCAAGAGCAGTATGACGAAGAAGAGGCTAAACGCCTGCAAAAGAAAATAGCCAAGAACCAGTTCGACTTCAACGACTTCATCTCGCAAATACAGCAGATAAAGAAGATGGGTAACCTCAAGGAATTGGCCTCTATGATACCCGGTGTGGGCAAAGCCCTGAAGGATGTGGATATTGACGACAATGCTTTCAAGAGTATTGAAGCTATCATATACTCCATGACCCCGAACGAACGCTCCAATCCCTCCATCCTGACCGGCTCGCGCCGTCAGCGTATTGCTTCGGGTAGTGGCACCACCATACAGGAGGTAAATAAATTGATCAAACAGTTCGACGAAACACGAAAAATGATGCGGATGCTTACGGCGGCCAAACCCGGCAGCAAGAAGTTGCCTGCATTTAAAAGATAAAATTGAGTAGAACTATGGAAGAACAACACATGCAATTGTTGGACGGCAAAGCTGTTTCCGCCCAAATGAAAAAAGAAATTGCAGACGAGGTAGCCCAAATAAAGGCTGCCGGGGGAAAGGTTCCTCATCTGGCCGCCATTCTGGTTGGACATGATGGGGGCAGCGAAACCTATGTCGCCAGC
>JAVVRI010000023.1:0-1196 GCA_036654795.1 Tannerellaceae bacterium | reverse complement strand
AACCTGCGAAGAGGTAGGTTTTAAATCTTCTCTTATCCGCTACGAAGCCGATGTTACCGAAGAAGAGATCCTTCGTAAGGTAGAAGAGTTGAATAATGATGTTGATGTGGATGGGTTCATCGTACAACTGCCGTTACCAGAGCATATCTCTGAGCAGAAAGTGATTGAAGCTATTGACTATCGGAAGGACGTGGACGGGTTTCATCCCGTAAACGTGGGGCGTATGTCTATTGGTCTGCCCTGCTTCGTCTCTGCCACACCGGCTGGAATATTGGAACTATTGAAACGTTACGAAATAGAAACAAGCGGCAAACACTGCGTGGTGTTGGGCCGTAGTAACATTGTGGGCAAGCCGATGGCTATGCTGATGATGCAGAAGAAATACCCCGGCAATTGTACTGTGACCGTATGCCACAGTCGCTCAAAGAATCTGAAAGAGATGTGTTTGGCTGCCGATATTATTATTGTCGCACTCGGCGTTCCTGAATTTTTGAAGGCTGACATGGTGAGTGAAGGTACTGTGATTGTAGACGTAGGTACAACCCGCATGCCGAGTAGTGTAACCAAAAGTGGTTATAAGCTGACCGGAGATGTGAAGTTTGACGAAGTCGCACCTAAGTGCTCCTATATCACACCCGTACCCGGTGGAGTAGGGCCTATGACGATTATTTCCCTGATGCGTAATACGCTTCTTGCTGGAAAGAAAGCCATCTATAAGTAAAAACCACGTGAGCGGGAAACTGTCTGCAAACGTGCTTTTTTATATGATTTTTTGTCTCAAACGCTTGCTGATTTAAAATAAATAGCTATCTTTGCACCGTCTTAATGAAACAAGTGTTTGTAAGACATACATGGTGGTTGTAGTTCAGTGGTAGAGCACCTGATTGTGGTTCAGGTTGTCGCGGGTTCGAATCCCGTCTTCCACCCGCAGTAATGCAAAAAAAGAGGTCATCCTTCGGGAATGTCCTCTTTTTTTATGTCCTTTTATTTGGGTCAGCTGATTTTTGGGGTCAGCCGATTTTCCCGGTGGATGAGTATCGGAATTGTCAGCTTATTCAATACGTATTTTAGAATTAATATTCCACGTTTCACACCTCCATCTATTTGTAGCTCTGCTGGTTCGTGTGAAACGTGTGATTTCTGATCAACTATTTTCTTTTCCGTAATATCCTGCTGCTGCTTCGTATATCGGGGCA
>JAVVRI010000022.1:0-23094 GCA_036654795.1 Tannerellaceae bacterium | reverse complement strand
TGTTCCGGATGATGTAAGGAAAATCCGTATTTCCATAAGGTATTGCTTTCATAATTTCCTCCAGTTTGTAATTAAAATATGCCCCCTTTGTACATATCGTCGAAGTTTGTATGTTGACCGTCTAGCTTTTTTGCCTCTTCGCCTTCGGGGTTAAGCTCGATGGCTTTCTTGAGGTCAGCAAAGGCAGCGTCTTTATTTCCACTAAGGTTCTTGGCACGTCCGCGTTCGGCGTATGCCTTGGCAAATTCGGGATTCATTTCGATGGCTTCGTCGAAGAACACGATGGCTTCCGTCAATTTGCCGCATGAGATGAGTAGTTTGCCAGCAAGCAATACGGCCTCTTCGTTGAATGGATTTAAGTCCTGTACTTGTTGATAGTCTTCTTCGGCTGCTTCGCTATTTCCCATAGCTTCGTGGATGCGTCCGCGAAGGAGGAAGGCGGATTCTTCTTCAGGCGAGAGTTCGATTGCTTTTTCCACATCCTGCAAAGCTTCTTGTGCTTGCTGCATGGAGAGCAGAATGTCGGCGCGTAACAGGTAGGCTTCTAGAAAGTCCTCTTTTAGTGCAAGAGTCTTGGTCAGGTTTGCAATGGCACCAAACTGATCACCGGTTATCTTTTTAGCCCTACTCATCAGATACCAGGCCAAATGGTTCGTTTCGTCCAATTCGATGATGCGCATGCAGTCGGCAATGACTTCCGGCTCTCGGTCGAGCATAAACAAAATGTTCGCGCGGGTAAGAAGGGTGTTTATATGTTCCGGTTCTAGTTCCGCCATACGGTTTAACACTTCCAACGCCTTTTCCGGTTCGTTATTTCCGGTATAGGCTGTTACCAGATAGCTCATTGTCTCGAAATCCTCCTGTATATTCAATGCTTCGGTAAAGCATTTGATAGCATAGGCCACTTGTCTTATCTTTTGGGCACGTACACCATCATATTTTAATATGTCAAAGTTTTTCTGATCGCTTTTAGCTTTGCTGTCGGCTGTCTCTTCAGTCTTTGCCGACGAAAAGAGAGATGTAAAGAAATTTCCCATGGTTCCTGTCTGTTTGTTCTTGAATTGCAAATGTATAGGATTATCTTTAATATAGCGGCAGGTTTACTATAAAAAAGGTCTGTTTGGATAAGATAACCTTATGTCGTCTCGATCCACCAGTCTATAAGCTTACGTGCCAAACTGAGTTTACGGGGGATGTTGGGCAGGTTGTCTTTGGTATAGAAGGCGGCAGAAAGAAGCTCTTCCTTTTGTAAACGCAACTCGCCACTGGCATAGTCGGCAATGAAGCCTACCATTAGCCCGCTGGGGTAAGGCCAGGGTTGGTTGCCAAAATAGGTTAGGTTGCGGACGGTAAGTCCTGTTTCTTCCATCACTTCGCGGTGTACGCATTCCTCCAGCGTCTCTCCCGGTTCTAGGAAGCCGGCCACTAGTCCGTGGAAAGAGCCTTGGAAATTATGCGCCCGTACCAACAGGACGGAGTCCCCTTTGCGGATTAATACGATCATGGCTGTCGAGATAGGGGGATATATCTCCTTTTTACAAGCGGGACACTGCTTGCAGATTGGCGTTGTTTGTATCGTCGCTGTGCCGCAAGCCGGACAGAAGCGGCTGTTCTGATCCCAATAAATGAGCTGGAACGCTTTGCCTGCCGTGCGATACTCTGCGTCCGTGATCTGCCCGTAAGACGGACGGAGGCCGATTTGTATCCATTCGTCTGTCTCTTCGACAGGCGCTTCGAGGGAGGCGGCGCGGTAACTGTTACCGTACGTGTCGGGCACTTCCAATATATGTTGAACTGCTACCGGAGGCTTTTCACCCGTAGGGATGGTGTATGTGCCGTTTTTCTTTTGAAGAAGCAGCTCGCCTTTGTAAAAGATGAACCAGTGTGTGGCAGGAGATGCCGCTGTATTATTTGTCATATTCTAAACTCGTGTGTTTCGTTTCTGTTCGTATCTACGCTCTGTTGTTTTTCGAGCTCCCAAAGTTAGCTCTTTTTCGAAAGCGGGGAAATAATAATAGGAATGAAATAGAGATGTAGTCTAAAATAATAGGATAGTAACAACGCTGACACACCATTGCCGGATCTTTGCCTGCACAAAAGGATAACAAAGTTATAGTCTATCTAATTTAAAAGTATCGAACATGAAGAAGAATTTACTTTTTGGCATTCAATCCTGTGTTACCACTGCAGCCCTGCTGCTTGCCGTCGCAACCAATCCGCTTGCGGCTCAGGAAACCATTACGTTGAAACAGGCTGATTACAGCATTCCGACCTGGACTAAGCTCAAAACGGCCGCCAAGGTTGGTACGGTTGACAACCGCTTGCCATACAACGTAAACATGACGTTGAACGGCGACCCTACTACCCGTATTGCCTTTGCTTGGTTCACCAATGAAGGTGTTGCCAACGGCGAAGTGCAAATTGTTATGAAAGCTAACGCTGTGGAAAGTGACTTTACCGCCCAAAGCATACGAAAAATCACTGCAACCATTGAGGCCGCCCAGAACTTAAACTACGTAAACAGCAACAAAAATGCGGAAGTAATCGAGGCAACAGGCATCGCTGCAAATAGCAAACGAAGTTACACCAGCCACAAAGTATTGGCTGACAACCTGCAACCGGGCACTACTTACTCTTACCGTGTAGGCAGCGAAAACGGATGGAGCCCTATCGGTAGCTTTACAACTGCCAAGAGCAGCAAAGAGCCCTTTTCGTTTATTTACCTAACAGATACGCAGGCTAACACGATGGATATGTTTGGTGTTTCTCAGAAGACAATCCATGCTGCTCAGCGTCAGGTAAAGGATGCACAATTCCTCCTCGTAACAGGCGATTTGGTCGAATCTTCCGGTAGCACAAATTCCGAATGGGAATGGGAGCAATGGTTCAGCAATATGCAGGATGTATGGTATAATCTGCCCATCGTGCCGACCCAAGGAAACCATGACACAAGTACGAACAACAACTTTGCTCACCACTTCAATACGGACAACTCCTTCAACCAGACGGCAGCTGTTGGTACGGCTATGAACGGCACAGTCTATTCTTTTGTCTACGGCGACGCCCTCTTCCTAATGATCAACTACGAAGATTATGCAAAGGAGGGTTACTTTAAGGCGTTGACGGCCTGGATGGAAAAGCAGGTAGCCGAGCATGCGAACGTGAAATGGCGCATCGCTTGCTATCATAAGAATATGTTTACAGGAAGCGGCAGCCATCAGAGTGATAAGGACGGCAAGTTGGTACGCGAAAACATGCTTGCCGTGTTTGATAAGTTGGATATCGACCTCGCCCTGCAAGGCCATGACCACATCTATGAAGTAATTGGCCCGGTTAGTAATGCGGCGAAGACTCTTGTTCCCGGTGCTGTTGAGCATGTGGAAACCGTAACAGGAAACATCCGCGAGAATATGACCGGCAAGCAAGGTGGCACATTCGATGTGTCGAATGGCACTTTATACTTCCTCAACAATTCTGCAGGAAAGAAAAAGTACGAGCCACGCAATGAAAGCGCAATGATAGCGGCTATTGGCGACCATGCTGTAAACAATTATTGGGGACTGTTTTCCGGTAAGTTTGGACAGACAGGCGAGCCGACCTTCAGTGACATCAAAGTAAGTAGCGACAAAATCGTAATATCTACCTATACTGTTGATGGTTTAGGTATCCCAACCCTATTCGACTCGTTCACCCTCAAGAAGGACAAAGCCGTAACTTCTGTTATGAACGTTCCCGAAGCTGAGAAGGTAAGTATCTACCCCAACCCTGCGACTGAAGTGATCAACATCGGTGGTGTGACGGCTGATAAAGTAGAACTCTTTTCTACTGGCGGCGAACGTGTACAACAGGTCTCTGCCGGCAATCAAGTAAATGTCAGCTCTCTTGCTAACGGTATTTACATAGTTAAAGTAACAGCCGGTCAGGATACCTATTTCAGTAAAATCGTAAAGAAATAACAGGTATCCTGTCTTGAAACGTCCTGTTTGGTCACTCCGTTCTTTTTATCTCAAAAGCCGGTCTTACTTTAGGAGTAGGCCGGCTTTTCCTTGTCTTGCAATTGCTCATAAGAGTGATACCAATCTTCTTACACGAAAAAAAAGAGGTGGATTGGCGCTGCGTTTGCGAAAAGTGGCTAACTTTGCGAATCACTGATAGAGCGTAAAAACTTAATACACTATATACTTATGTTAACGCAAATTATAAATGGCAAGATCCTGACTCCACAGGGCTGGCTGAACGAAGGCTCTGTTCTGATCAGAGATGGTAAAATACTCGAAGTAACGAACTGCGATCTGGCAGTTGTTGGCGCTACACTAATTGATGCGAAGGGGATGTACATTGTGCCCGGAGGTGTAGAAATTCATGCACATGGTGGGGGTGGTAGAGACTTTATGGAAGGAACCGAAGAGGCCTTTCGGGCTGCCGCTGCTGCACACATGCAACATGGCACTACCAGCATCTTCCCCACATTGTCCTCTTCTACGATCCCAATGATTCGTGCCGCAGCCGCAACAACCGAGAAGCTGATGGCAGAGGAGGGTAGTCCGATTTTGGGTCTGCACCTCGAAGGGCATTATTTCAACCTGAAGATGGCCGGTGGCCAGATCCCCGAAAACATCAAAAATCCCGATCCGGAAGAATATATCCCCTTGTTGGAAGACACGCATTGCATCAAGCGTTGGGACGCCGCTCCGGAGCTACCGGGTGCCATGCAGTTTGGCAAATACATCACCTCTAAAGGCGTCTTGGCTGCAGTTGGACATACGCAGGCTGAGTTTGAAGACATACAGACCGCCTACGAAGCCGGATATACCCACGCCACCCACTTCTATAACGCCATGCCGGGCTTCCACAAACGCCGCGAATATAAATATGAGGGGACAGTAGAAAGTATTTATCTGATAGACGACATGACTGTCGAGGTCGTGGCGGATGGCATCCATGTGCCGCCTACCATTCTTCGCTTGGTGTATAAGATCAAAGGCGTAGAACGTACTTGCCTGATCACCGACGCCTTGGCTTGTGCGGCAAGCGACAGTCAGGTGGCGTTCGATCCGCGTGTGATTATTGAAGACGGTGTCTGCAAACTAGCAGACCGCTCGGCTCTTGCCGGCAGCGTGGCTACGATGGACCGCTTGATACAAACCATGGTGCAGAAGGCGGAGATCCCTTTGGAGGATGTGATCCGTATGACGTCCGAAACGCCGGCACGCCTCATGGGGGTGGCCGATCGAAAAGGAACTTTGCAGCGTGGCAAGGACGCGGACATTGTGTTGCTGGACAAGAACCTGAACGTGCGGGCTGTCTGGGCAATGGGCAAGTTGGTGGATGGTACTAATAAATTATTCTAATAGATAAAAGGATATGTTGACACAAATTATAAATGGCCAGATACTGACTCCGCAAGGCTGGATGAAGGATGGCTCCGTATTGATCAGTGATGGTAAGATTTTGGAAGTAACAAATAGCGATCTGGCCGTGATTGGTGCAACGGTGGTAGATGCCAAAGGAATGCACATCGTGCCGGGCTTCGTGGCTATGAATATACACGGAGGTGGAGGCTACGACTTCAAAGATTGTACCGAAGAGGCTTTCCTTGGTGCCATCTCTGCCCACATGAAGCATGGGGCAACCACAATCTTCCCCACCGTTTCCAGCTCTACCTTCCCGGTTATTCGTCAGGCAGTATCTGTCTGCGAGAAGCTGATTGCGGATAAGTTTGGCCCGTTGCTAGGGCTTCACATCGAGGGCCCATATCTGAACCCGAAGATGGCAGGCAGTGTGTTTGCTGATGTCGTGAAGAACCCCGATCCCGAAGAATATAAATCGTTGCTGGAAAGCACGACAAGCAGCAAGCGCTGGGATGCCAGCCCGGAGCTTCCGGGTGCGTTGGAGTTTGCTTCCTACGTCCGAAGCAAAGGTGTCCTTGCCGCCATTTCGCATACCGAGGCGGAGTTTGAAATGATCAAAAGTGCTCACAATGCAGGCTTCACACATGCGGCGCATTTCTATAACGCCATGCCGGGCTTCCACAAACGGCGTGAATATAAATATGAAGGAACCGTGGAAAGCGTATTTCTGATGGATGACATGACGGTGGAAGTCATTGCCGACGGCCGCCACCTTCCTTCTACTATTCTTCGTCTGGTGTATAAACTGAAAGGGGTGGAGCGTACCTGTCTGGTCACCGACGCCCTCTCGTGTGCCGCCAACGAAGGTCGCCCCTTGTCCGACCCCCGTATCATCATCGAAGACGGTGTCTGCAAACTGGCCGACCATTCCGCACTGGTAGGTAGCGTAGCCACCATGGATTGCCTGGTGCGCACCATGGTGCAGAAGGCGGATATACCTTTGGCTGATGCCATCCGCATGGCGTCCGAGACGCCTGCCCGCCTGATGGGCGTATCCGAACGCACCGGCTCGCTGCAAAAAGGCAAGGATGCCGACATCCTTATTCTAGACCGCAAACTAAACATCCGCTCCGTCTGGAGCATGGGTCGGTTGGTGCCGGAGACGAATACGTTGGTGTAGCATAATTGAATAGACATGATTATGAAATCTTTCACGTTTCACACTTCCATCTATCTGTAGCTCTGTCAGTTCGTGTGAAACGTGGAATTTCTGATCAACTATTTTCTTTTCCGGATGATTCATATAAATCACCTATGTAAATCATATGAATCACCTATGTTCTTTAAGCGAATCACCTATGTTATCTTTTAAATATGTCCTGACAAAGAGTCGTAATCTATATCTGCAGCAGATATATTCCAGCGTCTGAAAAAAGATAATCCGTCAGCAATGCGTGGCATATCTCCCGGTAGTTTCCCAGAAGTACCTCTTCGTTTCACGTTTCACCGTAACCTACAGTCCGTTACTACGTTATGGCTGTGAAAGGAGATTCGGATATTTCTATTTTAAGGTCACTCAAGGAAAGCATGAGTGCTTTTAGAGACTCAACTAGTCCTGAAGATTTGTTCATGGCTTTGAAAGATTGAGTGAAACGGAGGGGGAGAGCGAGAAAGAACCTGTTACCTTTGCTTCGTACGGAAAAGAAGCGGGCGTTTGAAATTAATTCTGTACTTTTGTACTTTAAATAATTAACGGACAAAGGGAATGAATTATCTGATCAAAGCGACAACGGAGCCTATCAAAACCTCCATACAGCTTCCGGCTTCGAAGAGCATCAGTAACCGGGCGTTGATTCTGAATGCACTGAGCTATAGCCCGTACGACATACAGAATCTCTCCGAATGCGATGATACAGAGGTTATGGTGAAGGCACTGACCTCTAACGGCTGTGACTTTGACATCAAGGCGGCAGGTACGGCGATGCGCTTCCTGACGGCTTTCCTCTCCAAAGTCATTGGGGAATGGACAATTACGGGTACGGAACGGATGCAGAACCGACCGATCAAGTTGTTAGTGGATGCGTTGAATAGCTTGGGAGCTCGCATTGAATATATTAATAAAGAGGGTTATCCGCCGCTGCGCATCTTTGGCAGTGCGCTGCAAGGGGGCGAAATATCATTGGATGGCGGTGTGAGTTCGCAATATATTTCGGCTTTGCTGATGGTGGCGCCGATGATGGAAAAGGGGCTGACGCTCCGTCTGGAGGGGGCTATTATTTCGATGCCTTATATCCGCCTAACGTTGCAGTTGATGGAGCAGTTTGGCGTAACAGCCGAATGGTCGGGACAGACTATCCACGTTGCGCCGCAGGAGTATCAGCCAATCCCCTTTACAGTGGAATCTGATTGGAGCGCTGCTTCCTATTGGTACCAGATTATGGCCTTGAATCCCCATTCCGAGATAGAACTTCTGGGTCTTTTTGAAAATAGTTTGCAGGGAGACGCAACTGTGGCAAAGTTGTTTGCCGAACTGGGTGTGGACACAACCTTTACCGACCGCGGCGTCAAGCTGACTTATAACGGCAATATATGCCCGAAGTTGATGTATAACTTTGTGAACGAACCTGATTTGGCACAAACATTTGTCGTTACCTGCGTGCTGCTGAATATCCATTTCCGTTTCGTCGGTTTACAAAGTCTACGGATTAAGGAGACCGACCGCATCGAGGCGCTGAAGACAGAGTTGGCGAAGCTGGGATACCAGCTGACGGCTAACAACGACAGTGTGCTGGAATGGAATGGCGAGCGTTGTCGGTTGTCTCGTTCTCCTGTTATTTCTACTTACGAAGATCATCGTATGGCGATGGCCTTTGCTCCCATCTCATTGCTACGCCCGAATGGACTGAAGGTGATGAATGCGGAGGTGGTCAGTAAAAGTTATCCCCGGTATTGGACTGATTTGGCCAAAGCCGGTTTCCTAATAAAAGAAGTTTGAAAGCAGTATGTGGTATATTATTATAGCAGTTTTACTTCTGGGTGTAGTAGCGGCCATTGCCGGTTACTTTCGCAATCGCAAGTTAGAAGGTATGCTGGAGCGGGGCGAGATAGAGACGATGCCGGAGCCTCAGGAGCTTTCCGAAGAGTGCTGCGGTCAGCATGAAACATGCGAGCGGGACAGCCTGCTGGCTGCGGTCAGCAAATCAATTGAATATTATGATGACGAGGAGTTGGATGCCTATAGTGGTCTGGCGGCAGATGCTTATGGCGATGAGGCTGTGGAGGAGTTTCGCGATGTTCTTTATACTTTGCGCGATGTCGAAGTAGCTGGTTGGCTTCGTAGTCTTCAACTGCGTGCCATCGAGTTGCCTGACGCTCTCAAAGACGAAGCGTTCTTAATTGTGGGGGAGAGAAGATAATGTTAGAGCTATTGCAATATTCTTTTTTTCAGCATGCGTTGCTTGGTAGTTTGCTTACAGCGATTGCTTGCGGAATTATGGGTACCTATATTGTGTCCCGCCGACTGGTATTTATAAGCGGGGGTATTACGCACGCTTCGTTTGGCGGCTTGGGGCTTGGCTTCTATTTGGGTACGAACCCGATCGTTATGGCGATGCTTTTCTCCGTCCTTTCCGCCTTTGGGGTGGAGTGGGCTAGCAAGACGCAGAACGTGCGTGAGGATTCGGCTATTGCCGGTATCTGGTCGCTTGGGATGGCGCTGGGTGTGATCTTTATCTTCCTTACGCCGGGTTATGCTCCGAACTTGTCGGCTTATTTGTTTGGTAATATTCTGACGGTCTCCCGCATGGATATAGCCTTGATTGGCGCCTTGTGTGTTGTGCTGATTACCGTGTTTTCCCTTTTTCTGAAGAAGATTGTGTATGTGGCCTTCGATCACGACTTTGCCGTTACGCAGCAGCTTCCGGTCAAGTGGATAGAATATACGATGATGTGTTTTATTGCGCTGACGATTGTGCTTTCCATCCGTCTGGTGGGAATTATGTTGCTGATGAGTCTGCTGACGTTGCCTCAGATTACGGTCAACCTTTTTACGTCTGACTTTAAAAAGATTATTTTTGGCAGTATTCTAGTCGGCTTTTTGGGCTGTGTGGCGGGGCTAGTGTTCTCTTATTATCTAAACGTACCGTCCGGTGCTTTTATTATTCTGGTGCTAGTTGTGCTGTTTTTAATGGTGAAAGGGGTATTATTCCTTACCCACAAGCAATAAACCGCATAGTTTTTAGTTAGTAATAGGGATGAAGAGGCACCGAAAGTGAAAAGAAATATCTGTTATATAGCGTCATTATTGGCAATACTCTTGCTTTGGTCGTGTAGTACGAAGAAAAACACCAAGGCAAGCCGCTTTTATCATGCCTTTACCTCCCGTTACAACATCTACTTTAACGGCAAGACATCGTTCGACGAATCGCTGAAATCCATGCAGGACGGATATAAGGAAAACTATTCCGACCTAATCTATATGTATCCTATCAGCGCACAGCCCAAGAATAAGTCTGTTGTTGGCGGCCCCTTCAACCGGGCTATCGAGAAGGGTGAGAAGGCCGTCAAATTACACTCCATTAAGGCCAAGCCGGACAAGAAGCCCGGTTGGAGAAACAATCCCAAACTGCGTGCCATTCAGGAGCAGGAGGAATATAACCCCTTCCTAAGTAAGTGCTGGTTGATGATCGGACAGGCACAGTTTTATAATGCCGACTTCCTGCAATCCTCCGCCACATTCTCCTACATCGTTCGCCATTATGCACAGGAGGAAGAGATCGTTGCCGAAGCGCGCCTTTGGCAAGCCCGCTGCTACTCCGAACTAGGCTGGTTTTACGAAACGGAAGATATTCTGAAAAAGCTTAATACTAACGGCATCCCCAAAGACAACCTTAACCAATACGCCTCTGTGAATGCAGACTTTTTGGTAAAGAACCATCAGTTTGAAGAGGCAATCCCTTACCTTAAAACAGCAATTAAGGCAGAGAAGAGCCGACTACAGCGTACCCGTATGAAGTATTTACTGGGGCAGATCTATGCCGATCAGGAATTAAACAGTCTGGCTTATAAAACATTTGGTGAAGTGGCCGGCTCCAATCCTCCGTATGAGTTGGAGTTTGCTGCCCGTATCCGCCAGACGGAGGTCTTTTCAGGCGTCAATTACATGAAGGTGGTCAAGATGCTTCATCGCATGGCTGCCAGCCAGAAAAATAAAGAGTTGCTCGATCAGGTCTACTACGCTTTGGGTAATATTTATATGACTCGGGAGGACACCACGATAGCCATCCAAAGCTATGCTTTGGGTATTGAGAAGAGTACGCGCAACGGTATGGACAAAGCCATTTGTCAGATCAAGTTGGGCGATATCTATTTCCAGCAGGGCGACTATGTCAAAGCGCAGCCTTGTTTTAGCGGAGCATTGGCAGGAATACAAAAAGAATATAAAGAGTACGACCGCGTCTCTCATCTTTCGGCCGTGCTGGATGAGTTGGTAGTACATGTTGAGGCTGTCCATCTACAGGATAGTCTACAGACGCTGGCACGCATGCCGGAGCCCGAACGCCTTGTTGTAATTGACAAAATCATCGAGCGTGTAAAGAAAGAGGAGGAAGAAGCCGCTGCCTTGGCTGAGAAAGAGGCCTACCTGGCCGATCAGGAGTCGAAAGGCACAGGCATAGACCGTCCGGGTACAGAGACAAAGCCCGTTACGATGCCTACTACTGCGGGAGGAAGCTCTTTCTATTTCTATAATCCGCAGGCGGTAGCTCAGGGCAAGACGCAGTTTCAACGTAAATGGGGGCGCCGTCCGTTGGAGGACGACTGGCGTCGCCGCAAAAAAGCACTCTCCACCTTTAATGAGGGGATGGAGGCTGAGGAGGCAGCACAGGCGGATTCTACTGCTACCCTCGGTCCTGATGGCAAACCGTTGCCGACTGATTCGCTCGGAGGAATGGAGGCAATTGCTTCGGATGACCCCAAAACGCGCGAGTTCTACATCCAGCAACTCCCGCTTACCCCTGAGGACGTAGAGGCTTCGAACGTGATTATTATAGACGGATTGTACAATATGGCTTGTATCTATAAAGACAAGTTGGAGAATATGCCGCTGGCTATCTCCGCTTTCGAAGAGCTGGAGCGCCGCTTTGCCGAGAACGAACATCGCTTGGAGAGCTATTATCAGGTCTATTTGATGGCACTTCGTACGGGCGACACCGCACTGGCCGCTCAGTATAAGTCCAAGCTGATGACCATTTTCCCGGAAAGTGATTATGCCATTGCCGTGGCCGATCCGAACTACGAGCACAACATCCGCATGATGGATGCCGTTCAAGACTCTATCTACGAACAGACCTATACCGGCTATCTGGCCGGCGACACCTCTATGGTACGCCGTAACTACAGCGAGGTGGCCGCCAAGTATCCACTAGCAACACTGATGCCTAAGTTTATGTTTCTCGAAGCGCTGACCTATGTGCAGGCAGGGAATGCGGAAGGCTTCAAGAAAGCCTTGAAGGCACTGGTGGAGAAATATCCGGCTGCCGACGTAACGGAGTTGGCTGGCGAGATGCTGAAAGGTGTGTTGCGTGGTCGTGCGATGGTGCAAGGTGGGGTGACGGGTATGGCTTGGAATCTGCGCTTCGGTGTGGGTGATGACGGAAGTCTGTCGGCTGCGGACTCTGCTCGTATCTTTAAGGCTGAACCCAATGCACCTTACCGCATGCTGCTGGTCTATCCGACTGGAAGTGTGGACAAGAATCAGTTGCTCTTTGCTGTTGCGGCTTATAACTTTGCCAACTTTATGGTGAAGGAGTTCGACCTAACCGTTGAGCAGGCAGGTCCGATGAGTATGCTGATGATAGACGGCTTTATTAACTTTGGCGAGATCCTTCAATATTATAAAATGATCTACGGAAAGGATGGTTATGCTACTGCCTTGAACAAGGCTGTGGCCATTCTTCCTATCTCCACCGATAATTACGAAACACTGATGCGTGGTAAGACGCTCGATGAATACGTGCTCTTCTTTAAAGAAAATTTTGGCGAAGCAGCCCCTGAACTAGTTGCCCGTTGGGATGAGCGTATGGCTGCCGAAGAGGAAAAGTTAGAAGAGGACAAAGCCGAAGAAGTTAAGACTGAAGATACTGAGGAAGCTAAGGAAACTGTAAAAGTTAAGGAGGCTGTTGAAAGTGAAGTGGCGAAACCAATTGATCGTGTGCCTGTCCCGAAGCCGTTAGATGCTCCGGCTGCCGAACCGTCGGTAACGGTACCAGCTGACACCTTACTGATGCCGGAGGTAGTACCTGTCCCCGTGAGAAAAGATACTTTGTCAACTCCCGCTACACAAGCACCTGCCCCCGAAGAGGGTCTTAGTCTGAAGGAAATAGAGGCTATCCGCAAACGCGAAGCTGCCGAAGAAGAAGCCCGTAAGGAGGAGAAACGTAAAGCCTTCGAAGCTGAACAAAAGGCGGACAAGGAGTTGCAGCTCCAGAAGGAGAAAGAGCGCGAAGCCCTTATCAAGCAGCAGAAGGCAGAAGAAGATGCTCTTTTAAAGGCAAAAGCCGATCAGGAAAAGCAATTAGCAGCCGATCGCGAAGCGAAAGTAAAGCAGACCGCAGCCGACCGCAAGGCCAAGTTGAAAGCCAACCAAGAACTTCGCAAGGAAAAGGAGCGTGCTTACAAAGAACGCCTCAAACAGAAAGAGCAGGAGCGCAAACAAAAGGAGCGCGATTACGCTGCTAAACTAAAGGCAAAGGAAAAAGCACGCCGCGAAGTGCTAAAGGCAAAGGAGGCGGCTGCCCGCAAACGTTAATGGTGAACTTAGATTGCACAAAGGTGTAATGTCTTTTGCGAAGAAAGGGTACAAGCGTATATTAGTTTCATACCGATGAAACAAAAGTTTCGTCCCGGTGAAACAAAAGTTTCATAGTGATGAAACTAAAGTTTCACCGGCATATTTTTTACTGAAACTCATTTCATCGGTATAAGTAGGAAAAGTCTTTCTACTAGTTGAAGACTTGCTTCATCGGGCGGCCAATCCATACCTGAGGTTGTTCGAGGTCGAAGATGTAAGCTAAGGTTGAGGCGACATCAAACTGCATCATGCTTTCCTGAAAGTGATAGCCTTTCTTTACGCCTTTACCGGAGATGATGAAGGCTGTTTCCATTTCTTGCATGGTTTTGCCACCGTGCCCTTTGTTGATGCCACCATGGTCGGCTGTTACAATAAAAATAGTTTCGTCTAGCATACCGGCTTCTTTTACGGCTTCAATAACTTGGCCAATATAGCCGTCGAGCACTGTTAGCTTGGCATAATAGGCAGGGGTGTCATGACCTTCGCCGTGCCCTACATGATCCGGCTCGTCCCAAACGATATTAACCAGCGTGGGTTTCGCTTTCTTTATATAATCTACGGCGTAGCGGACTGTTGCTTGTGGCTCTTTGGATGCTTCTGAAACATGTTTGTCATAATTCAAAGCCAAGGTGTCCACAACATAACGGATGCCTCCCCATTCGTATATGCAGCCAATCTCGGCCTTTGGAGCGGAGCGGCGAAGCAGACCGAACAGGGTGGGGAATATGCCATCTTGATCCACCACACGCGATGTCAGCTCCGGCGTTTGAGAGCCCCATTCGGTGTAACCGTGTAGCTCCGGTCCAGCCCCCATATACATCGAAGCCCAGTTGACGGCACTGGAAGAAGGGAGCACGGAACGTTTCTTTAATGTGTATGCACCGTCAGCCATCAATTTCTTTACATTCGGCATATTGGCTTTCTCTATGCTATAAGCACCCCAGCCGTCTAGTCCGATCATTACTACATGCTTTGCCTTCCAATCAGCCGCATTCAACATATTAGCACACAATAGGATGAGGGTCAACGCTAAAACAAACTTGCTTGTTTTCATAATAATTATTTATATGGTTATATTCTGCGATGACAAATTTACTGATATAATCATTAATAGACAAAGTTATTGCCTCATTTGAATAGAAGGTAATTCGGTGTTACGGTTGTTTTGCGAAACTCATATAATGCCAGAATGCCCCCGTCATCTGGTAGGTGACGGGGGCTTATGGTTTATAAGCGGGCAGTAATGTAGTCGATAATATGGAGGCAGAGCTTAGTTGTCAGGTCGTTGGTGTCGAGGTCGGGATTTAGTTCGACGAGGTCGAGGGACTTGATAAGGTTAGTAGCCAGCATGTGGTCGATGAAGTCATTGAACTCGTCCGGCATCAACCCTTCGGGCACACGTGTACCTGTGCCGGGTGCGAAGCGGGGATCGATGCTGTCCACGTCAATGCTGAAATGAACGTTGCGTATTTTCCGTTCGCGCAGCTTCCGTTTGATGTCCTCCGCCACGAAGGAGATGCCTTTCAGGCGGATTGTCTCCATGGTGTAGACGCTGAGCTGTTCCTTTTCGATCAGTGCCCATTCGCCTTCATCCAGACTGCGCGTCCCGACGAGAAAGACGTTTTGTGGGTTCACCTTGTTGCCTTGGCCATAGATGTTGATCAGTTCCTCGCTTCCCATACCCATGAGGGCGCTGAGTGGCATGCCGTGTATGTTTCCACTTGGCGAAGTTTCGCTGGTATTGATGTCGCCATGCGCATCCAGCCAGATAATGCCAAAGTCTTCGTAACATTTACCTACGCCCGAAGCGCTGCCGAGTCCGAGGGAGTGATCGCCCCCGATTACAAGCGGGAAGGCGCCTCCGCGAAGGCTGTCGTAGACGAGTTCGGCCAAGTTGTTGTTTACCTCCACAATGGCATCCAGATACTTCATGCCGCTGCCGCGAGCATATTTCTCCGCCTCCTTAACAAGTGGTACGTAAAGGTTACCCAGATCGAACGCCCGATGGCCGTTGTTACGGATGATCTGCATGAGGCCATGTTCGCGTAAATGGTTGGGCGCCCGTTCTACTCCTGCACGATCGCATCCCAAGTTGAGTGGGACGCCTATTACGTTTATCTTCATATTTCCGCCAATGTTTTTCGTATAATATCAATGGATTCCATGACCTGCTCCTCGGTGATGATAAGTGGAGGGGTGAAGCGAATGGTATGTTCGTGGGTCGGTTTGGCGATGAGTCCGTTTTTCATCAAGGCGAGGCAGATGTCCCAAGCCGTCTTGCCTTCGCAGGGTTCGGTTACTACGGCATTGAGAAGACCTTTGCCACGCACCAGTTTGATCATCGGATTGTCTATCTTTCTCATCTCACTACGGAATAGTTTGCCCATTGCGTAAGCATTTTCGGCCAAGTGTTCGTCGCGTACCACCTCTAGGGCGGCAATGCCTACACGGGCTGCCAACGGATTGCCTCCGTAGGTGGAGCCATGTTCGCCGGGGGCAATGGTGAGCATAATCTCGTCGTTTGCCAACACGGCGGAAACGGGTGTAACACCTCCTGAGAGGGCTTTGCCCAGAATAAGAATGTCCGGATGAACGCCTTCATAGTCGCAAGCCAGCAATTTGCCGCTTCGCCCGATGCCGGACTGTATCTCGTCCGCCATAAAAAGCACGTTGTGTTCGTGGCAAAGCTCGTAGCACGTGCGCAGGTATCCATCGTCCGGCACGACTACGCCGGCTTCGCCCTGAATAGGCTCAACCAGAAAGCCGGCTACGCTAGGATCATTCAGCGCTTCGCGCAGTGCTTCTACATTATTATATTGTATCTTGATAAATCCAGGAGCGTAGGGGCCGAAGTCGGCATACGAACTAGGGTCGGTGCTCATGGAGATGATGGCGATGGTGCGGCCGTGGAAGTTTTCGCTGCATACAATGATTTTAGCCTGTTCTGGCGCAATGCCTTTCACGCGATAGCTCCAGCGGCGGCAAAGTTTGAGGGCTGTTTCCACAGCCTCGGCTCCGGTATTCATCGGGAGTAGTTTGTCATAACCAAAAAAGCGGCAGGTAAATTCCATATATTCACCTAATACATCCGCATAGAATGCACGCGAAACGAGCGTTAACTGATCGGCTTGCTCTTTGAGCGCACGGATAATTCGCGGATGACAGTGTCCTTGGCTCAGGGCGGAGTAACCGGAAAGGTAGTCGAAGTAGCGTTTCCCTTCTACGTCCCAAACAAATACGCCTTTTCCTTTTTGAAGGACAACTGGCAGGGGGTGATAGTTGTGCGCCCCATAGGTAGCCTCACGGGTGATGTAATCTTCTGTTTTCATAATGCTATAGGTTTAAAATGATTTGAGCCATTCGCTGCCGGTTATTCGGTAGTGAATGGCTCAAAGGTAGCAATACTGCTTACATTATGATTGCGAAACAGTTATGTTAAGAAACACACTTTCGGCTACTTACAGCGCTTCGGCTTCGCTTAGCCAGAGTGCGGACGAGGCGTCGCTTGGCATGCGCCAGTCTCCTCGTGGCGACAGACTGAAAGCCATTACCTTTGGCCCGTCCGGCATGCAGGAGCGTTTGAACTGCTGCGTAAAGAACCGGCGTAGGAAGGTGCGAAGCCACTTCTTCAGTGTCTCGTCGGTATATGTCCCTGCAAAGGCTTGCTGTGCGAGGAAGTATATCTTCCGCGGACGGAAACCGTAGCGTAGGAGGTAATAGAGGAAGAAGTCGTGCAGTTCGTAAGGGCCTACTTGGTCTTCTGTCTTTTGCGCGATGGTTCCGTCGGCAGCAGCGGGTAGCAGTTCGGGACTGATCGGTGTGTCGAGTATGTCGCGTAGGGTAAGAGTGACCACTTCGCTGCTTTGAATGTCCGCCACCCAGCGCACAATGTGGCGGATAAGAGTTTTGGGCAAGCCGGCATTAACGCCGTACATCGACATGTGGTCGCCGTTATAGGTAGCCCAGCCAAGTGCTAGCTCGGAGAGGTCTCCGGTGCCGACGACAAGTCCGTTCTGTTGGTTGGCTACGTCCATCAAGATCTGTGTTCGTTCGCGTGCTTGTGCGTTCTCGTAGGTGATGTCGTGCTTCTGCCTGTCGTGGCCGATGTTACGGAAATGCTCTTCGCAAGCCTCGCGTATCGGTATCTCGCGTTGGGTGATGCCGAGGGATGTCATGAGTGCGAGTGCATTGTTGTAGGTGCGGTCTGTCGTGCCGAAGCCGGGCATAGTAATGCCGATCACGGTGGTGTGAGGCAAGCCAAGCAGGTCGCACGCCTTAACGGCTACAAGCAGTGCCAGTGTGGAGTCCAGTCCGCCGGATATGCCGATCAGGAGTGTTTGGGCATGTGCGTGGCTCATGCGTTTGGCCAGTCCGAGTGCTTGTATGTGGAAAGCCTCCTCCATGAGTGCGGCGCGTCCGTCTTCCTCCGGCACCATTGGGTTGTTTGTTAGTGGGCGGAGTAGAGGGGAAGGAGTTGCCTCTCCCGTGTGGAAGAGGATCATGCGAGGGGTGCTGTTACTTACTCCTTCTGTGAAGGAGCTACAACGCAGGCGGTCTGAGCGTAGTGCATCCAGATCAATATCGGAGATGAGTAGTTGTCCTTCCATATCATACCGCTTGCTTTCAGCCAGAAGCGTGCCGGCTTCGGCAATGAAGGCATTGCCGGCAAAGACTACATCCGTCGTAGACTCGCCATAGCCGGCCGATGTGTAAATATATCCGGCAAAGCAGCGTGCAGACTGTCCGATGACTAGCTGCTTCACATAGTTTGCTACCCCCATCCGTTCGTTGCATGCCGAAGGGTTGAACAGGACGTGTGCCCCTTGCATAGCTAGGCGTGAACTGGGTTGATTGGGTACCCAGAGATCTTCGCATATCTCAATGCCAAAGCAGGTATCTGCCTTTCTATTCGCGTCTTTAAACAGCAAGTCGGTGCCGAACGGGACGGTTTGTCCGCAAAGGGTGATGGTGTCTACTCGTGCTTCTTGTGCGGGGACAAACCAACGTTTCTCTTGAAACTCGCTGTAGTTTGGCAGGTAACTTTTAGGTACTACCCCCAGAATCGCACCCTGCTGGAAGGCGACGGCTGTGTTGAATAGTTTGCCCTCTACCACGAGTGGCATCCCGATAATAGCGGCTGTCGCCAAGCCGGCGGTTTGCCGGAGTAATGCTGCAAGGGTACTTTCTGCTTCCTCAATAAGGATTTGCTGGTGAAAGAGGTCACCACATGTATATCCAGTGATGGATAGCTCCGGAAAGCAGATTATTTCTACTCCTTCTTTGCAGGCTTTGCGCATGAGCTGCTCAATTTGCTCACTGTTAGATGCGCAATCGGCCACCATCACTTTCGGGATGGCAGCCGCTACACGTATAAATCCATGATTCATATATTCCTATTCTTCTTTGTTCGCTAAATGATTCTTTAGCGGATTGGTGTACATTTCCAGAATCTTTGTACGAAGGAATGCCTCGTCTTTTTTGGGTAATACAATCTTATCCAATTGTCCTTGCAGGTAGTCTTCGAAGAGCATTTTGTCTTTGGGTCCATAGTTTGTACTGAAGCGCTTGCTGCCTGTCAGCATGTCGTAGGCCACATAATTGCAGGGGTAGAAGCGGTAATGCTTGTATATCTCCTTATCAATGATGGAGGCGGCGGCTGCAATTACTTCGTTCTTTTCCAAGCCCTTTTCCAGTTTGCTCAAAGCCTCGTTGATAGGCGCAGCGATGGTAAAGTGTACGCGTCCCTTATTGTTGAGGATGCCGGTCTCCATATTCAGCAGATCGTCCCGTTGGCTTTTCACGAAGTCGGGATCGTCTCTCTTCTGCTGGAACTCTTTTGCTTTGAGGAAGTCGCAAGGATCGAGCTCATAGGAGATGGCTACCGGTACGATGTTCAGTTCCATTAGGTTTGTGAGTACGTCTTTATCTCCACCCATATTTAGCATTTTTAGCATGCTACCTTGTGTCTTATCGTCCGAATCTTTTGCGCGACCTTCGCGTTGTGCTATCCATACTGATTCTTTCGTTTCTTTGATGGTATGGTGGATATAGGCGGAAAGAGTGCCGCTTACTTCCAACATCTGTCGTACGGATACGCCGCGCTTTACAATGAAACTGTTATTCAAACGCACCAGTGTCTTGATCCATGGACGAATCAGCAGGTTGTCTCCAATAGCTACCTGTGTCATATCATACCCTACATCATATAACATGACGTTGAGGAAGGAGGCATCCAGCACAATATCTCGATGGTTCGAGATAAAGGTACAAGGCTTTTTATCTTTCGGCAAACGGCTTCGGCCGGAGATGGTGAGCGAGAAGGTTGTCTGTCGAGCAACAGTCATCACAGCGTCATAGGCCAAGATGGACTTAAACTCCTCTTTTGTTTTACAGGCGCGCATGGAACGGACAAAATCATCCTTGTCCAACGTCGGTTTAATATAGCGTAAGGCTCGTTCGAAATCGTCGTTTGCAATCAATTCCTCTATTGCATCCTTCACCTCGTCATTATTAACCGGACGAATGTCATCGAAATTCAGGGAAACTGTTTCTGTATCCATATCTTATTTTTTTAATTGACAATTGATAATTGATAGTTATATTCAATTATATCCGTCATTACATCTTTTATGTCTAAGCCGGCAGCACGTATTTGCTGCGGAATAAAACTAGTAGCCGTCATACCTGGTGTCGTGTTTACTTCCAACATACGTGGATCACCGTTTTCTTGGATGATGAAATCCACACGAATCAGCCCGTTGGCCCCCAGTAGATCATATATTTTCAACGTCTCTTTCTGTATCTTTTCAGTTAGTTTGGCCGAAATGCGGGCGGGAGTTATTTCATCTACCTGTCCGTTATACTTGGCATCGAAGTCGAAAAATTCATTTGTAGTGACCACTTCGGTCAGTGGAAATACCACCTCTTTGTCTTTCACTTTGTAACAGCCGCAAGTCACTTCTGTGCCGGCAATAAAACTCTCCAGTATCACTTCCTTTCCTTCTGCAAAGGCTTTGGTTATGGCCGGTTGCAATTGGCTTGCTTCTTTTACCTTCGTTACGCCGAAACTGCTTCCGCCATCATTGGGTTTTACGAAGATGGGTAATCCCAACTGCTCTATTACCTGGCTATCCGTTATCTTTTGTCCTTTGAACAATCGGATGGACGGTGCCACATCTATGTTAAAACTACGCAAGTAATTATTGCAAGCGAATTTATTAAAGGTAAGCGCGCTTGCCAGCACTCCACAGGATGAATAAGGTAATCCTATCATCTCGAAGTAACCCTGCAGCAAGCCGTTCTCTCCCGGTGTACCATGAATCGTAATGTAAGCAAAATCAAAATGTTTCACATTACCGGCTTCACGGAAACTAAAATCATTCTTGTCTATCGGTGTAAAAACTCCTTCTGGGAGCTTCACCGACCACTCGCCCTTCTTAACGAGGGCAATATATAAATTATATTTGTCTTTATCAATAAAAGAGTAGATTCCTTCTGCACTTTTTAATGAAACAACTATTTCGGAGGAATCTCCCCCGGCTATGATAGCAATGTTCTTTTTCATTTTTACAATTCTTTAGTGTTTGCATACATACGCCATCGCTCAATGAGCTGGCTCATATCATCGGGTATGTCGGAGTCGAAAAACATCTCCTGCCCTGTCGTGGGGTGAATAAAGCCCAGCGTTTTGGCATGCAGCGCCTGACGAGGGCATAGTGAGAAGCAGTTTTGGACGAACTGCTTGTATTTGGTAAAGGTTGTACCTTTCAGTATATCATTGCCTCCGTAACGAGCATCGTTGAAGAGGACATGTCCTATATATTTCATGTGTGCCCGTATTTGATGCGTACGGCCGGTTTCAAGGCGACACTCTACCAACGTAACGTAGCCTAGCCGTTCAAGCACGGTGTAGTGGGTAACGGCTGTCTTACCCTGATCGCCTTCAGGAAAGACGGTCATTTGCATGCGGTCGCGCGGATTGCGACCAATGTTTCCTTCGATGCGTCCTTCGTCCTCCTGCACAATACCCCACACCAAGGCGCGATAGTTGCGTTTGGTCGTCTTGTGGAAGAATTGCATGCTCAGATTGGCTTTTGCTTCGGGCTTTTTTGCCACAACCAGCAGTCCGGAAGTATCTTTGTCTATGCGGTGCACCAAGCCAAGGCGCGGATCGGCTGGGTCGTAATAGGGGTCATTACGCAGATACCAAGCAAGGGCGTTTACCAACGTGCCGGTATAGTTGCCATGTCCCGGATGTACCACCAATCCGGCAGGTTTGTTTACGACCAGTAGGTCTTCATCTTCATATACTATATTGAGGGGAATATCTTCAGGCAGTATTTCCATTTCGCGGCGCGGACGGGTCATCACGATGGTGATCACATCCTCCGGCTTCACGCGATAGTTACTTTTTACAGGCTTTCCGTTAGCCAGTATGCAACCGGCTTCAGCAGCTAGCTGGATGCGGTTCCGGGTAGCGCTAAACATACGGTCTACCAGAAATTTATCTACACGTATCAGGGATTGTCCCTTGTCGGATACAAAGCGAAAGTGTTCGTATAGTTGAGGCGTATCTTCTCCTTCTTCAACGTCTAACAAGTCGTCTACTTGTTCATCATCCAGTTCTTCTAAAAATTCATCCATCTTAAAACCACTTTTCTTCTTCGCTATTCAACTCTTCCACTTCCGTATCTTCGTTAAAAGAGGAGTCGGGTAATAGGGGCTCAGCTTCGCCGTTGCTAACTTTGAGTATAAGTTGGGCTGAGAGAGGAGCGTGGTCGCCTTTGCTCAAGGTACGTCCGTGAAGCTCTACGCTTTGTGCCAAGTCTTTAAAGTCACCGGGCACGTATGCAATTTCGATGGATTCAAATCCGCGTGCTTTCAGTAGCGCGTATGCTTGGCGGAAGGAAAGATCAGCCACCTCCGGAATTGTTGCCATTTGCGATGTTGTTGCGTTAATGGTCACGAACACAATGCGTCCGGCTTTTACCTTTTGTCCTGAGGCGGGTATTAACTCCACAATTGTGCCAGGGGCTACATCTTTAGAGAAAACAGAGTCGATTACGTTGTATCGTAAACCACTGCTGCTCAAAAATTCGGCTGCTTTTTCAATGGTCAGCCCTTTAACGTCCGGCACAACTACTGCCTCATTGTGCAGAGTGTATCCGTCTAGCCATTTCAGCGCGCCGTATATCACAGCTCCCGAAACAACCACTGCTAGAAGCAGATTAAACGCGAACGGATTCTTTATCAGTTTTATAAAAAAGTCTTTCATTTCTATGCACGTATTTGTCGGCGGGTCAAAAGTAGAAAAAAAACATCACATAGTGTTACTTCTGACCGATACAAAGCTATAAAAACAAAGAAAGTAAAGGCTTTTTAGCAAAAAACCTTTACTTTCTTTATGTGATACCTACAGTTGGAAGTAATTATCCGTTGTATTCGTCTGATACTGTTAATTTAGCTCTTCCTCTTGCACGACGAGAAGCTAATACTCTGCGACCATTAGCTGTTGCCATTCTTGAACGGAAACCGTGCTTGTTCTTTCTCTTTCTGTTGGAAGGTTGGAATGTTCTTTTCATCTTTACTCTATGTTATTTATTATTACCTTCAGATACTTATTGGGCTGCAAAGATAAAGCCTTTTTTTAAATAAACAAAGAGTTGTAGTTGTTTTTATTCTCTATTACACTTCCCAGAGCCTAAAGTAACGTGTAAAAAATAACATGGTCATTTATGCTGGTTTGATGGGGCAGTTCCATTTTGGTAATTGATCGTCAAAAATGATCAGGGCAACCTATGGCAACAATAGCCACGACTTGTATGATGGTCTCCCAGATTGCTTCAACAACAGTCTGTTCTTTTACCCCCAGATGGATTTCCCTAAAGAGTGCTC
>JAVVRI010000021.1:16247-23201 GCA_036654795.1 Tannerellaceae bacterium | reverse complement strand
GGGCCTATCTTTGGTGGGATGCTGATGAGTGGAAAGAAGGCAGCCGAACTGATTTGTGCTAAGCTGGATAAATAACAGAAATTCGTATCGTCCTGTAGCAAAAATAATAGGGGCATGCAGTGGAAACTGCATGCCCATTGTGCTTTTATTCTGTAAAGTAGAGCCCTTCGCGAGACAGCAGCTTGTCCAGATTGGCTACGCCCAGGGCGACGATAGCGGTGACGGTGGCCGTATGCTCTTGATATTCGGGTATGTTTTTGTTGTATAGGTCGCGTTCCGTATGCCAGATCTCACCGTAGCTGAATCCGTAGCCTTTGATGTCGTCTGTCATAAAGCCCAGGGTAGGGATGCCTTTGATGGCAAACACGGAAGCATCGGTTCCTCCCGTCCGGGTGGGCAACTTACGGGGTTCGCGCAGTTTTACTTCAAACGGATAGTCTGGTCGTATGCGCTTGATCGGTTCGCATATCTTCACAAAGTCGTCGAACATTGCCTTGGGCACGGAGATGCCTATAGGGGGCTCCGGTCCGCCATCGCGGTTGAACAGGTTGGCTATGTTAGGCAGTTTGGTGGCGTTCTTTTCAACCCAGGCTGAAGCACCGAGCAGTCCAAACTCTTCGCCTGCGAAACCAACAAACAGAATCGTGCGTTTGGGCTTTGCGCCGGATAGGGCCAGCATGCGGGCAGCCTCCATCATCGGGCCGATGCCTGTGCCACAGTCGATGCCGCCGGTTGCCACGTCATACGCATCCAGGTGCCCACTTACCATCACGTATTCGTCTGGGTATTTGCTCCCTTTGAGGGAAGCCACCACGTTATAGTATTTGACAGGACCGAGCTTGAAATGGTTGCGGATGTCGAACTCCAGCAGAAAGTCCTGCCGCTCTTTCACCATCTGGCGGATGATGGCGAACTGATGTTCGTCCAGCTTGATGTCCGGTTGTTCGGGCAGGTTGTCGAAGTTGGTCTTCGGATCGTTCAGCATATTACGGTCGTAGAGGGCGCGGATGGGCAGTGGCGCAGACTGGATGAAGCCAAGTGCTCCGGCTTCACACATCTCTTTGTAGTACAATCCCGGGTATTCTTTGAAAGGCAGCATCTCGTGTTTTGTGCCCTTTGCCCAGTTCTCTTCCTCCAACTCGTTGTTCTTTTTCTCGATCTCTTCGTTCTCCTTCTTTATCTGCTGGCGGATGGAGTCTGCGGAGGCAGAACGGTCTATCGGCCATCCGGCGTTGGTGCCGCAGACCAGTACCCAGGCACCTTTTAGCTTTCCCTTGATAGACTTAAACTCTTGCTCGGTGTATGGCTCTGCCAGTACGTGCCCTTTCTGCACACCCTTTGTGCCGGAGGTGTAGGAGGGGGTGGCGAAGTGAAGCACCATCCCGTTGCCTCCCAGCATACGTCCGAACCAAGGGCCCCGGTTGAAACCTACCGGCAGTGTCCCGGCTTCTTGCAATTCGGCGTCCAGCCCCCAGCTTTTGTATTCCCGAATCATCCAGTCGGCAGCATTCTCGTAGGCATCGGAGCCCAAGGGACGTCCGCCGAACCGATTCGTCAATATATCCAATTGGTGCATCACTCGATTGTCGGTCTGCCCGATTTCGATAATTTTCTTCACGGCAGCCTCTTGTGCATAGACAGACGACGCTGTCAAGCAAGCTACCGCGGCATAAATAAGTATAGCATTCTTCATGATTAGATAGTATATAAATCTTAGAGTACAAATAAAGGAATTAATTAAAGCCTTGCCAAACGTTTCTGTGCTTTTTTAACGGAATTGCTAACAAAGTAGACGAAAGAGCCTTTTATATTTGAAGAATTAAATACCTTTGTAACCTGTAAGTATGGAAGAAGGATGAAGGTGTTGCGTAAATCAATTGTGCTAAAGTTTCTGCTGGTAGTTCTTTTTGTGAGCTATTATGTGGGTGGTACGGCATTTGTGCATACGCACTATTATCATCAGCATCTGATCACTCACTCTCATCCTTACCTGCCCGGCTCGGACGGTTTGCCTCATCATGCCCATACGACCGCTGCTTTCGAAACAATCGAACTGCTGAACACGCTGCTTGTCGAAGTTCCCCCATTCTTTGCGTTGTGCATGGGGTGGATGCTCCTTGCAGTATGCAAGTCGTTTCGTCGGTATATAACCTGCGCCCGCACAGTGCTGTGCGCTAATCTGCGTGCTCCTCCGTATTGTATATAATAGATCTATTTCATTTCCTTACATATTATATATTATAACAATACAAATTTCGATATGAAACAATTAATATGGCTATTGCTTCCGGCAATGGCGTTGTGTGCATGCCGTCATCATCAGCAGGATGACGATGTGGCATTGGCTGTGACATTGAAAGGAGACACTGTGCAAGTCGATGAGCACTCTCCGATATGGGGTAAGTTGATAACCGAAATGGTGAAGCGAGCACCTTACCGGATGGAGTTTACCACTTCCGGCGTAGTAAAGGCTATACCGGCCAATTACGCACAGATAGCCTCCCCGTTTGCCGGGAGAATTACTAAATCATTTGTCCGTTTGGGGCAGAAGGTGGCACCGGGCAGCCCGGTGTTCGAGATCAGTTCGCCCACTTTCTTCGAGACTGGCAAGTCTTATTATCAGGCAAAGCAGGAGATGGAGCTTGCCTTGAAGAGCCTTAAGCGCGAGAAAGATCTGGTACATAACAAAGTGGGTATACAGAAAGAGATGGAGGAAGCCGAAGTAAACTATGAACTAAAGAAGAAGGAGTATGAGAATGCTCTTGCATCGTTGAAGGTCTATCAGATAGACCCGAACGGCTTGGTGCTGGGGCAACCCCTCATTGTTCGTTCGCCCATCGCCGGCGAAGTGGTGGCAGATCATATCGTGATGGGGCAATATATCAAAGAAGACGCCGAACCAGTTGCCGTGGTAGCCAACCTGGCAAAGGTGTGGTTTGTGGCGAATGTAAAGGAGAAAGACTTAAGCCTTATACAAGCCTTGGACGAGGTGGAGATACATCTTGTCGCTATCCCGGTACAGTCATTCAGCGGCACCATCTACCACATCAGCGAGATGCTGGACGAAGAGACGCGCTCTGTAGAGGTGCTGATCGAATGCGACAATACTTCCCGGCAGATGAAGCCCGCCATGTATGGCTCGGTGAAGCTGAGCGATCGCGAGGCAGAAGTGGTACGTATTCCTACCTCTGCCATTTTGCAGGAAGAGAACAGTTCCTATGTGTTGCTATCCATCGGTAAGAACAGTTTCCGCAAGCAACCGATCATAACTGCCGCCAGCGAAGGCGATAAGACGGTTGTTCTTTCCGGCCTCGACGAAGGCGATACGATCATATCCAAAGGAGCTTTTTATTTACTTGATGCCCGTTGATCTGCCATGAAAAAGATACTTTATATGGCGATACATCGGCGGGGTCTGATGTTCGTCTTGTTTCTGTTTATGGCTGTCGTAGGATACTATTCGTGGACGAACCTGGCAATTGATGCCTATCCGGACATTGCCGACACCACTGTGCAGGTGGTCACCCAAGTGCCCGGTCTGGCTGCCGAAGAGATAGAACAACAGATCAGCATCCCGATCGAGCATGCCATGAACGGGATGCCCGGCTTGAACGTGATGCGTAGTAAAAACACTTTCGGACTATCCACCGTTGTGCTGGTGTTCGACGACGGGGTGGAAGACTACTGGGCGCGCCAGCGTGTGCAGGAGCGCCTTGGGGATGTAGAGCTGCCTTACGACGCCACTCCCGGACTGAATCCGCTGACTTCGCCTACCGGCGAGATATTCCGCTACGTGTTGGAAAGCGACCATCTGGATATACGGGAACTGACCGACCTGCATAAATGGGTGATCATTCCCCGCCTTAAGCAGGCGACGGGTGTGGCGGACGTGAGCAACTTCGGCGGCATCACCACTCAGTATCAGATAGAGGTGGATCCGCATAAGCTGGAGCAATATGATGTCACCCTGGGCGACATCTCAGAGAAGATAGAAAAAAACAACGTCAATGCCGGTGGCAGCATGCTGAGCCGTGGAGACTTAAGTTATGTGATACGGGGTATAGGCCTGGTGAAAAACCTGGACGACTTGGGGCGGATCGTGATCAAGACGGTCAATGGTGTACCGATCTACTTGAACGACTTGGGCAAGCTGAAGTATGGCAGCCTGGAGCGTAAAGGGGTGTTGGGCTTTTCCGATCATCGGCTCGACTTCTCCGACGGGGTGGAAGGCATCGTACAGATGCTGCGGGGTGAGAACCCGTCTGAAGTGTTGGAAGGTGTGCATGCAGCAGTAGAAGAACTGAACAATGAGATATTGCCTGAAGGAACCCGCCTGCACGTCTTTATGGACCGAACGAATCTGGTAGAGACCACCCTGAGCACCGTGTCGCATACCCTGTTTGAAGGCATGGTGCTGGTGGTACTGGTGCTTATTTTGTTTTTGGGCAGCTGGCGGGGTGCTTTGCTGGTGGCACTGACCATTCCGCTCTCGCTGCTGATCGCCTTCGTGCTGATGCACATTACCAATATCCCAGCCAACCTTCTTTCTCTGGGGGCTATAGACTTTGGTATCCTGGTGGATGGTGCTATAGTGATGATGGAGACGATATTGAAGAAGCGCGAACGCCATCCGGACGAATTGCTGACAGAGGAGTCCATTCTTCAACGTTGCACTGAGGTGGCACGCCCCATCCTCTTCTCTACCCTGATCATTATCACGGCCTATCTTCCGCTCTTTGCTTTTGAACATATTGAGAAGAAGCTTTTCACCCCCATGGCTTACACGGTGGGGTATGCCTTGCTCGGGGCGCTTTGTGTGGCGCTATTCTTGATACCCGGTTTGGCGTTTTATGCCTATCGCAAGCCACGGAAGATCTATCGCAACCGTTGGTTGGAGAAGTGGTCCGAAGTCTATCACCGCCATACTGTTGCCTTGATGGAAAAGCCGCGGCGTGTGCTTCTTCCCTTGGCTGGTATTCTGATTATGGCAGGTGTGTTTAGCTATACTGTAGGAAAGGACTTTCTGCCTCCACTGGACGAAGGCGCTGTGTGGATACAGGTGCAGTTGCCTTCGGGCATCTCTATCGAAAAGTCGAAGCAGATGGGTGCCGAGCTGCGCAACACGCTCAAACAGTTCGACGAGGTGTCTTACGTGATGACGCAAGTGGGGCGCGACGACGAAGGTGCCGAAGCTTTCTCGCTCTCTCACGTGGAGTGCGGAGTAGGGCTCAAACCCTACGATACGTGGGCGTATGGCAAGACGAAGGCCGATCTGATCGAGGAGATGGACGCCAAGCTTTCTGCCATGCCCGGCTACACCGTCAGTTTCTCTCAGCCGATCATTGATATGGTGATGGACCAGATAGCTGGTGCACATAGCGACCTGGCACTTAAAATTTATGGCGATGATATTGCCCAGACTCGCCACCTGGCGGACAAGGTGGTGAGTGTGTTGAAGCAGATACCCGGTGCTGCGGATGTAGGCATTGACCAGGAGCCGCCGTTTCCTCAGCTACAGGTCATTGCCGACCGCGATCGGATTGCGCAGTATGGACTCAACTTCTCTGATGTGGCAGATATGATCGAACTGGCAGTGGGTGGCAAAGCAATCTCGCAGATATTTGTAGGCAGCAAGAGCTACGACGTGATTTGCCGCTTCGACGACGCCAGCCGAAACTCGCCCGAAAGCATCAGCAACCTGCTTCTTACTACCGGATCGGGTGCCAAGATACCCCTCTCTCAGGTGGCAGATGTGAAGATGACGACAGGCGCCAGCACCATCTCGCGCGAGATGAACAAGCGCCATCTGACTATTCACGTCAACCTGCGCGGCGTAGACCTTACTGCTTTCTTGAATAAGGCAAACCGGAGGATTGAGCAGGAGGTGGACTACTCTCACGAGGACGTTCACCTGCAATGGGGCGGACAGTTTGAAAACCAAAATCGTGCTTACAGTCGCCTCGCTGCAGTCGTTCCGTTGGCACTTGGCATTATGCTGTTGCTGCTCTTTGCCGCCTGTGGAAAGTTCCGTCAGGCAGCGTTGATGATGGGGGTTGTACCGCTCGCCCTGTTTGGTGGTATGCTTGCCCTGAATGTGCGTGGCATGACGTTGAATGTCTCTTCCGCCGTTGGCTTTATTGCTCTTGTCGGTGTGGCTATTCAGAATGGGGTGATTATGATTTCGCACATCAACAACCTGCGTAGTCGCGGATGGGAACTGAAGGAGGCCGTAATCACCGGGACGAAGCACCGCTTCCGTCCGGTGCTGATGACGGCTACGGTGGCTGTGCTTGGCCTCTTGCCCGCGTCGCTGTCTACCGGCATCGGTTCGGACGTGCAGCGCCCGTTGGCAACGGTCATTGTCTACGGGCTGTTGTTTGCCACCATCATCACCCTCTATGTGCTTCCCTCTTTGTATTACATGTTGGAGAGGCGCTACGTCGGCAAAGAACCGGCATCTGTTGAGGCGGAAGAACCGACTCTTTGAAAAGTTTACATCCGTGATCCGTTCGCTTCATAACTGTGAGCCTACGTAAAATCGCTGTCTTTATGTTAAATGAATAAGCATTAAAAAATGAAACAATATATTCTCATCGCCTCTCTTTTGTGTCGTCTTTCGGTGGCGGCGCAACACGTGGAGCCGCTCTCCTTTACGTCTTATCTGGAGAAAGTGGCGGAAGGCAACTTAGAGTATGCCGCCGAACGGCTGAATGTGTCAATCTCGGAAGCGGGAGTGGTCGCCTCGAAAGTGTTCAACGATCCCAACCTGTCGCTTTCCTACTCGAACAACGAAAACCGAAGTCTGCAGATGGGCGAGGGGGTGGAGTTGGAGCTGAGCAAGACCTTCTCCTTCGGCAAGCGCGGAGCAAACATTGCCCTGGCGCGGAGCGAAAGCGAGCTGTCGCAAGCACTGCTTGCCGACTATTTTCGCAACCTGCGCGCAGCGGCTGCCGT
>JAVVRI010000021.1:7301-16237 GCA_036654795.1 Tannerellaceae bacterium | reverse complement strand
CTCCTATCTGGAAGCCTTGAAACAGTTTGAACTTTACAAAGTGAAACAGAACGCCTACGACAACATCTGGCGGTTGGCAGAGGGCGACAGCGTCCGGTTCAGCTTGGGGAAAATAATGGAAGTAGACGCCATTCAGAGCCGTCTGGAGGCGGGGATCATGTACAACGAGCTGTTGCAATCGGAGGTAGACCTGCACAATGCCTTCTCCGATCTCGGTCTGTTGCTGGGCTATGCCGGGCGCGACACCCTGTATCGCCCCGAAGCCGCATTGAAGACTCCTTCACGCACTTTCCAGCTCTCCGACCTGATGAGCAACGCGGCCTTGAAGCGTGCAGACCTGGTGGCGGCACTAAAAAATAAGGAGGTGGCGGCGCGTGCCTTGAAGGTCGTTCGGCGCGAACGCCATACGGATGTCGATCTTTCCATTGCCGTAAGCCGCAACGGCCGTGTACACAACGAGGAGGCACCTGCACCTCCCTTTACCGGAGTGACTGCGGGCATAGCCGTACCTTTAAAGTTTTCGGCCTTCAATAAGGGCGCCGTCCGTGCCGCCCGATTTCGCGAGCAACAAGCGGAGCTACACTATCAACAGGCCCTGCTGCAGGTGCAGGGCGAGGTGATGCAATCCTTCCGTCGCTATCAGACCCTCTCCGTGCAGGTGCAACACTACGAGGGCGACCTGCTTCGTCAGGCGCGCGAAGTGATAGACGGCAAAACGTATAGCTACAATCGTGGCGAAGTGTCACTGCTCGAGGTGCTGGACGCTCAGCGCACCTACGATGATGTGCAGAGCCAATACATCGAGACTCTGTTCAGCCATAGCACCGCTTTGGTGGAACTGGAGAAGAATGCAGGGATATGGGATGTAGCACTGTAATGCAGCAGGCAGATGAGTTCGCTCTAACATGCCGTATTATGAATAAAAAAGGATGGAACAGTTTGCTTTTTTACGTGTGTGCTTTTATGCTTTTGTTGCATAGTTACGTGGATTATATCTATCTTTACGGCTGAAAAATAAGAAAGCAGTGTATGATATTCTACTTCACAGGTACAGGTAATTCTCTTTGGGTGGCGGAAGCATTGAGCAAAGCCTTGGACGAACCGTTGATCTCTATAGCCGAAGAGCTTGGTAAGGACAAAGGCGAACTTGCTTATTCGCTGGGTAAGCAGGAGAGGGTGCTCTTTGTCTTTCCCATACATTCGTGGGGGCCGGCTGTGCCGGTGCAACGGTTTGTTGCGCGGTTGCGGTTGTACGGCTACACGGAGCAAGCAGTCTATTCTGTCTGTACGTGTGGAGACGATTGCGGTCGGACGGACAAAATCATGCGTACGGCTCTGCGTCGGCGGGGCATTACGCTCGTCGACAGCTACTCGGTACAGATGCCCAACAACTACATATTGCTGCCCGGCTTCGATGTGGATAGCAAGGAGGTAGAAACAGCCAAGTTGCAGGCAGCCCCTATGCGTGTGGCGACCCTTGTGGAAGCCATCCGAAAGCGGAGGACTGTCCCATCATTATATCATGCAGGCACGATGGCAGCTTTCAAAAGCCATCTTATTCATCCTCTCTTCACTCAATTTGCCATCAAGAAGCATGCGTTCTACGCAACGGAAGCCTGTGTATCCTGCGGCCTCTGCCAACGGATTTGTCCTACCGACACGATCTCGCTGTCGGTAGCCGGCAAGCCTCTGTGGAAAGACACTTGCGTTCAATGCCTGGCTTGCATTCATCGTTGCCCTACACGGGCTATCGAGTATGGAAAGTCCACTTTGAAGAAAGGGCGTTATCATCATCCTGATTTACGAAACAATAAATAAAATAGACCGATGAAACCGTTATGAGAGTGAACCTGAAGAAGCAGATTGTACAATACCTGATGTTGCTGTCAAGCATACTCGTGTTGCTGACGGTGGTGATGCCCCATCATCATCACAGCAATGGCATGCCTTGCTATCAGTCACTGGCTACGGAAGCGGAAGCCGCAGACCATACCGGAAGCGAAGGGCATGATTGCGACTGCAGCGGACACAATCCGGTGTTCACCTCTTCTTTTGAATTTCACGCAACAGACGGAGACGCCGGGTTTCACTTATACCCCTTGTTGACGCTGTTCGATTATATGTATCCTCCCGAGATAGCGTTTCATGGTCAGCTCTTCTACCGTGTACGACCTGTCTACATCGAATCCCTGCACGATACGTGGATTGCGCATGCTGTAGGGCTGCGTGCTCCCCCCCGGTTGATATAAAAAAATGGATAGAGGCAACGATTGTTTGCCCTTGATGGAGCCGCCTCAAAATGCTGTCTCCGTGTGTCTTTATTTTTATATTATCAACTTATTCGTATTACAATGAAAAAAATATATGTATTGTGGGCACTCTGTGCCTACGTTGTAGCTGGTTGCAGTGGAAACACTCCGGCCGCAGGTGGTGAGCACGATCATGAGCACGAACACGAACACGAAGACGGGCATGCGCACGGACCGGAAGCGGCTGCCGCTCCTGCCGCTGCTGCTGCACATGCCGACGAGATACTCTTTACACCCGCCATGGCGGAAGCAATAGGTCTGAAGACGAAGGTAATGGCACCTGCCTCCTTCACGGATGTGATTCAAACAAGCGGTCGCATTCTGGCAGCCCAAGGAGACGAGTCCGTAGTAGTGGCTACCGTACCGGGAGTTGTCCGCTTCGGAAGTCTTTCGTTTATCGACGGTGCGGCGGTGCGGAAAGGGCAGACACTGCTAAGTCTTTCCTCGAGTGGCCTCTCCGACGGCGATGTCGCTACACGCGCCCGTCTGGCGTATGAGACAGCCCGGAAAGAATATGAACGCATGCAGCTGCTGGTGGGCGACAAGATCGTTTCCGCCAAAGACTTTGAACAGGTGCGTCTGAGCTACGAGAATGCCCGCGTGGCGTATGAAGCTGTTGCCGGCAAGCAAACGGCCAAGGGCGTCTCTGTGGTTTCGCCTTTGAACGGCTATCTGAAGAATCTGCAGGTGAAGGAGGGCGATTTCGTGGCCGTCGGTCAGCCGCTGGCTACGATCTCGCAGAACAGCCGCCTGATGCTGCGTGCCGACGTGTCGGAGAAGTATTACGCCAGCCTGTCCGCCATTCGCTCTGCCAACTTTCGCACCCCTTACGACAAGGTGCTCTATGAGCTGGACGATCTGCGCGGCCGTCTGATCTCTTACGGCAAAGCGTCGGACACAAACTCCTTCTACATCCCCGTCACGTTCGAGTTCGACAACAAAGGCGCCGTCATTCCCGGCTCGTTTGTCGAGATCTATTTGCTCGCCTCTCCGCTGCAGAATGTGCTGAGCGTGCCCGTCTCGGCCATCGTGGAGGAGCAGGGTCTTTATTTTGTGTATCTTCGTTTGGACGAGGAGGGATATAAGAAGCAGGAGGTGACGCCGGGTGCAAACAATGGCGCCGAGGTACAGATACTCTCTGGCTTGAAAGCAGGAGACACGGTCGTTACCAAGGGTGCCTATCAGGTGAAGCTGGCTTCGGCTTCTCATGCGATACCGGCTCATTCTCATCAACATTAATAGGAGGGAGAACAACCATATGCTAAACAAAATAATTGCTTACTCGCTACATAACAGGCTGGTTGTACTGGTCTGCTCCGTGTTGCTGATGATTGCCGGGACCTACACAGCCTTCCATACGGATGTCGATGTCTTTCCGGACTTGAATGCTCCTACTGTCGTGATCATGACGGAAGCAAACGGCATGGCTCCCGAAGAGGTGGAGCGCCTGGTTACATTCCCTGTAGAGACGGCTGTAAACGGGGCGATGGACGTCCGCCGTGTACGCTCGTCGTCCACCACGGGCTTCTCGGTCGTGTGGGTGGAGTTCGATTGGGGGACAGACATCTATCGTGCCCGCCAGATTGTGTCGGAGAAGCTGACCGTGCTGGGCGAGAGCCTGCCCGGCAATGTAGGTAAGCCGACCATCGGCCCGCAGTCGTCCATACTGGGCGAGATGCTGATCATCGGTCTGACGGCAGACACCACCTCTTTGCTGGACTTGCGTACGATTGCGGACTGGACGATCCGTCCACGCCTGCTCTCTACCGGTGGCGTGGCGCAGGTGGCGGTGATTGGTGGAGACATCAAGGAGTATCAGATACAACTGGATCCTGCACGGATGAAGCACTACGGCGTTTCGCTGGACGAAGTGTTGAGCGTCTGTCGCAACATGAATCGCAATGCCAATGGTGGCGTACTCTACGAATACGACAACGAATACATCATCCGTGGCGTACTCTCTACCTCCGTGGCAGACGAGATTGCCAAAGGCGTCGTCAAGACGGTGGATGATGCGCCCGTTACGCTTGCCGACGTGGCGACGGTGACGATCGGCAGCAAAAGCCCCAAGCTGGGCACGGCCTCCGAACGAGGACAACACGCGGTGCTGATCACCGTCACCAAGCAGCCAGACACAAGCACCATAGACCTGACGGAGAAGCTGGACGGCATCGTTGCCGACCTGCAGAAGAACCTGCCACGCGATGTGAAGGTCTCTACAGACATCTTTCGCCAGAGCCGCTTTATCGATAGCTCTATTAATAATGTAAAGAACAGTCTGTTGGAAGGCAGCTTCTTTGTCGTCGTCGTGCTCTTCCTCTTTCTGATGAATGTGCGTACCACGCTGATCTCGCTGGCGGCACTGCCGCTGTCGCTGTTGGTCACTATACTGGTGCTGCATTATATGGGGCTTACCATCAACACCATGAGCCTCGGCGGCATGGCCATCGCGATCGGTTCGCTGGTGGACGATGCGATTGTAGACGTCGAGAACGTGTATAAGCGAATCCGCGAGAACCGGCTGCTGCCGCTCACAGAGCAGCGGCAGGTACTGGATGTGGTGTTTGCTGCTTCACGCGAAGTGCGCATGCCGATCCTCAACTCTACGCTGATTATTGTGGTTAGCTTTGTGCCTCTTTTCTTTCTGCAGGGGATGGAAGGGCGCATGTTGATGCCGCTGGGCATCGCGTTCATCGTCTCTTTGTTTGCCTCTACCATTGTGGCGCTGACGCTGACGCCGGTGCTTTGCAGCTATCTGCTGAACCGCCAGAGCGCAGACCAGCCGGTGGAGCAGGAGGCCTGGGTAGCCCGCCGGATGAAGGGGTGGTACGGCAAAGCCTTGCAAGGCGCATTGGCACATCAAAAAGTGGTGATGGGCGCCACGCTGACGCTATTTGTGGTGGCTCTCGTCCTCTTCTTCCACCTGGGGCGTAGCTTTCTGCCGCCGTTCAACGAAGGGTCGTTCACCATCAACGTTAGCTCTTTGCCGGGCATTGCGCTGGACGAGTCCGACCGCATCGGGCGGCGTGCCGAAGTGCTGTTGATGGAGGTGCCGGAGATACAGACCGTTGCCCGCAAGACGGGACGTGCCGAACTGGACGAACATGCGCTGGGGGTGAACGTCTCGGAGATAGAAGCTCCTTTCGAGCTGAAAGAGCGTAGCCGCGACGAGGTGATGAACGACGTACGCCAGAAGCTGTCTACCATCAGCGGTGCCAATATCGAGATCGGACAGCCTATCTCTCACCGCATCGACGCCATGCTGTCTGGCACCGAGGCCAACATTGCCATCAAACTGTTCGGTACCGATCTGAACCGCATGTTCGCGATCGGCAACCAGATAAAAACCGCTATTCAGGGCATCGACGGAGTGGTAGACCTGAAGGTGGAGCAACAGATAGAACGCCCGCAGCTCACCATCACCCCGAAGCGCGAACTGCTTGCCAAGTATGGCATCTCGCTGCCCAAGTTTGAGGAGTATGTAAACGTCATGCTCAGTGGCGAAGTGGTGAGCCAGGTGTACGACGAGGGCAAGAGTTTCGACCTCACCGTCAAGACCTCCGACGCCAGCCGTGCCACCATGGAAGACATTGGCAACCTAACGATAGACGCCGCCGGACGGAAAGTGCCCCTGAGCTATGTGGCAGACATACGTTCCGTTGCGGGGCCGAACACGATCAATCGCGAGAACGTGAAGCGCAAGATGGTGATCAGCGCCAACGTGTCTGGCAGAGACTTGCGTGGCGTAGTGAACGATATACAGCAGAAGGTGGACGAAGGTATTCTTCTGCCCGAAGACTATCACATCGAGTATGGCGGACAGTTCGAGAGCGAGCAGGCCGCCAGCCAGACGCTGCTATTCACCTCTCTGATGTCTCTTCTGGTCATCTTCCTGTTGCTCTACAACGAGTTTAAGGATGCACGCGAGAGTGGCGTGATCTTGCTCAACCTGCCTTTGGCACTGATCGGTGGTGTGTTCATCTTATGGTTCACCTCCGGCGAGATCAGCATTCCTGCCATCATTGGCTTTATCTCGCTGTTTGGCATTGCTACGCGAAACGGGATGTTGCTGATCAGCCACTACACGCAGCTCCGCAGCGAAGGACTGACGGCACACGAGGCCGTGATGCGTGGCTCTTTAGACCGTCTGAACCCGATCCTGATGACGGCACTCAGCTCCGCCCTGGCACTGGTTCCGCTGGCACTAAACGGAGATCTGCCGGGCAACGAGATACAAAGCCCGATGGCAACCGTCATTCTGGGTGGTCTCATCACCTCCACCTTTCTGAATGGTTTCATTGTACCGATTGTCTATCTTTTCATGAACAAGAATAATAAAGCAGCCCTATGAAACAAGCAATAATAGTAGCCTTGGCACTGGCAAGTCTTTCCCTTTCGGCACAGACCTCCATCGACCAGGTGCTTCGCGATGTAGAAGCGAACAACAAAGAGCTGAAGGCGAACGATCAGTTTGCCTCCGCCCGCAAGCTGGAAGCCGGTCTGGAGAACAACCTGCCCGATCCTTCCGTCTCCTATTCTCATCAGTATGGAAACAAGCAGGGGATGGGGATGCAGGGCGAGCTGGTGGCTTCTCAGTCTTTCGACTTCCCCACGGTGTATGCCGAGCGGGGCCGACTGATCAAATCGAAGGGCGTCGGGATAGACCGCCAGAGGGCTTTGGTGCGCCAGCAGATCCTCTTGCAAGCCAAGGAGGCATGCCTCGACTTGGTGTTACTCAACCAGCAGAAAGCCCTGCTGGACCAGCGCCGGCAGAACGCCGAACAGCTGGCGCTGCTCTACGCAACGCGCCTCTCGACGGGCGATGCCAACATATTGGAAACAAACAAAATCAATCTGGAGCTGCTGAACGCCAAGAACGAAGCCCGCCAGAACGAGACCGCGCGCGTTGCCCGCCTGAAGGAGCTGGCGATGCTGAACGGCGGTGTGCCCATCTGCTTTGCCGACACGGCTTACGCCGAAGGCGTGCCGGAGCTGTTGTCGCTGGACGAGGTGAGGGCCGTAGCCCTTGCTGCCAATCCGCAGCTGCTCTCTTTGCAGACCGACCGGGCGACAGCCCTTCGCCAGCTGCGTGTGAACAAAGCCAAACAACTGCCCGGATTCGAGCTGGGCTATCGCCTGAACATCGCCACGGGGGGCGAACGCTTCAACGGCTTTCTGGTGGGGGTTCGCATCCCCCTCTTCTCCAACCGCAACAACGTGAAGCAGGCGAAAGCAGAGACGCGCTACACCGAGCTGCAACTGGAAAGTGCCACCTCGGTGGTGGAGAACGAGCTGCAACGCCTCTTCGACCAGTCTGTTGCCCTCCGTACGTCGCTTGGCGAATATCGGCAGGTGCTGACGGATCAGAACGGACTGGCACTGCTCAACAAAGCGATACAGGCGGGGCAGATCTCGATGATGGAGTATTTTGTAGACGTCGCCACCCTTTATCAGAGCATGCAGAACTACATGCAGCTGCAGAACGAATATCAGAAGGTGATGGCGCAGCTCTATAAGTTTCAGCTCTAAGAGGAGAGGGGGGGGCTTCGTGCTCTATCCGAGCCGTGTTGCCTCTTTTGATGAAAAGAAAAAGCACCGATTCCTTGGGGGGGTCGGTGCTTTCTTTTTTTTGTGTGTGTGTGTCAGACGCGGTCGGGACGGTCGTCGTCGGCTTTCTTTTTGTTGGCGGTCTTGCGGGCGGCAAGTACGCTTTTCTGGCGGTCTATCAATGCGTTGAGGGCGTTGATGTAGCTGATGTAATCCGTCTCTCCATTCACTTCCGCCAGCGCGTTGATACGCTTCACTACGGCGCGGTAGGCATCGTCTACAGCCATGCGTGTGGCTTTGGAGGCTCCCGTGACGACGTCCGCCTGGGCGGTGTTTCGGCTCGAAAAGACTTCGAGGAATTGGTTGTTTACCGTTTCCAGGCGTTCGAGCCATTCGGCGGCTCCGATGGTGGTGAGGCGGTCGGTGCTGGCGGTGAGGCGGTCGGTGCTGGCGGTGAGGCGGTCGGTGCTGGCGGTGAGCACGGAAACAACAATTGGGCCTTCCGGATGGTTGTCGAACTCTCTGAGTTCTTGTATCAGATTGTGGAGCACGCCGTTTTCTTCGAGGTAGGGCAATGCGGAGGGGTTGCCGTATTTGCGGAGGATAAGGTCTGCTTCGCGGGCGGTGGCGGCTTTGTCGGGGTCGAAGTGGTGAACGGAGTTACGGATTTGGGCTACCAGACCGGAGTAGGCCTCGTCTCGCTGCCCGTCGAGCTGGGTAATTGTTTCGGACAAGGGGTTTCCGCCGCCCGTTTTCAGTGCTGCGTCGAACCCTATCAAGGCATGGTTGTAATCCGTTTGCAGCGGTTTGAGTTTTTCATCCTTGCATTTTGCCGTTTCGGCGTTGGCAAGGGTGTGGAAGCCAAAAGATTCTTCCTGTCTCAGCTTTCCTAAGTCTAATTCTTTGATCTGTCCCATAATTTTTTTGTATTTATCGGTTGTTTTATCCCTGCCGTGCGGCACGACAGGGGGTTTTTTTGCTTCGGGGTGCTGCCCATGCGGCACGATGGCTTGTTTTCCGTCTTCGGCATGCTTTCGTGTGGCACGATGGCTTGTTTTCCGTCTTCGGCATGCTTTCGTG
>JAVVRI010000021.1:0-7201 GCA_036654795.1 Tannerellaceae bacterium | reverse complement strand
GGCATGCTTTCGTGTGGCACGATGGCTTGTTTTCCGTCTTCGGCATGCTTTCGTGTGGCACGGAAGCAAAAATAGGAAAAAAATCAGGGAGTCGTGCAGCACGTCGGCTCTATTTTTCGCCTACATGTCCGAATATTCGTTATCCGCGTAGTGGCGTACCTCTTCCATCGTTTTGAGGGGTGTTACTTGTTGATCCAATTGGCAATGATTGTCTTTCCGCGGGGGGTGAGGATGGACTCGGGGTGAAACTGAATGCCGCGCACGTCGTAGGTGCGGTGGCGCAGCGCCATGATCTGCCCCTCGGCGGCGTCTTCGGCGGTGACCTCCAGACACGCCGGGAAATCCTCTTTCGACACCGCCCACGAGTGGTAGCGCCCGGCGCGAAAGCCCGGTTCAAGTCCGGCAAACAGCGGTTCGTCTGCCGTGATGCGTATGTCCGAACATACGCCGTGGTGCACCTTTGGTAGGTTAACAAGTGTGGCACCGAAGGCTTCGCCGATTGCCTGTTCGCCAAGGCAGACACCGAGGATGCTCTTTGTCGGGGCATAGCGGCAGATCAGGGGCAGCAGGATGCCTGCCTCGCGGGGGATGCCGGGGCCGGGCGAGAGCAGCACTTTGTCGAAGCGGGCAACTTCGTCTATCCGGATTTGGTCGTTGCGGTGTACTTCCGCCTCTGCGCCCAGCTCCTTGAGTAGATGCAGCAGGTTGTAGGTGAAGGAGTCGTAATTGTCGAGCAATAAGATCTTTGTCATGTAGTTCGTTTTTTTTAAGGTGTGTACGCCAGGCAGATTGTCCATCGTCTGCGTAGTTCGTGTGTCGAATAGGTTGTTCATCGGTTGTTTTTATAGCGGATGTATGTATCCATATCTTTGTCTCCACGTCCGGAGACGGTGAGTACCACTACATCTTCCGGCTTGAAGTCTACTTTCTTTAGTGCACCCAGTGCGTGTGCGCTTTCCAGTGCGGGGATGATCCCTTCGAGGCGGGTCAGCAGGAAGGCTGCCTGCAGTGCTTCGTCGTCGTTCACCGCCAATATGCTTGCGCGATGGGTGGTGGCAAGGTTGGCATGCAGCGGGCCTATCCCCGGATAATCCAGTCCGGCAGAGATGGAGTAGGGGTTCTGTATCTGTCCGTCTTCGTCCAGCATCACCAGGGTGCGTGCTCCGTGTATAATGCCTTTTTTGCCCAGGCTGATGGTGGCGGCACTCTGTCCGGAGGCGATGCCCAGTCCGCCGGCTTCCGCCAGAACGATCTGCACGCGCTGGTCGTCCAGGTAATGATAGATTGTGCCGGCCGCATTGCTACCTCCACCTACGCAGGCAATGAGATAGTCGGGATAGTCTCGCCCCTCTTGTGCCAGCAGCTGCTTGCGGATCTCTTCGCTGATGACGGATTGCAGGCGTGCCACGAGATCGGGATAGGGATGTGGGCCGACGGTGGAGCCGATGATGTAGTAGGTGTCTTCCGGATGGCAGCACCAGTCGCGTATGGCTTCGTTGGTGGCATCTTTCAGGGTTCTATTGCCGGAGGCGACGGAGACGATTTTGGCACCGAGCATCTCCATTTTCTGCACGTTGGCATGCTGGCGCTCGATGTCCGTCTGCCCCATATACACCAGGCATGGCATGTCCATCAGTGCGCAGACGGTGGCTGTAGCCACGCCGTGTTGTCCGGCTCCGGTTTCGGCAATGATGCGGGTCTTGCCCATGCGGCGTGCCAGTAGTATTTGTCCGATTGTGTTGTTTATCTTGTGGGCGCCGGTGTGGTTCAGGTCTTCGCGCTTCAGGTAGATCTTGCATCCATACTTCTGGCTGAGGCGTTTGGCGAGATAAAGAGGAGAGGGGCGACCTACATAGTCGCGCAATAGCTGGTTGAACTCGGCTTTGAAGCTGTCGCTTTCCAACACCTCCAGGTAGGTGTTTTGAAGGGTCTCTACAGATTTATGCAGTATTTCGGGTACATAGGCTCCGCCGAACTCTCCATAATATCCTTCTTTGTTCACTTGAAATGTTTTCATCTTGTTTTATCTGTTTGTTTGTTTGTTGCTATAGCTGTAGGTTGTTACCAAAAAGAAAAGAGGCCTGCCGCAAGTGCGACAGACCTCTTTATATCTTATAACAATATATATACACGAGTCTTCGTTTCTTACGACGTATAGAGTTGTAAGAAGCGCCACCAATATGTATTTACTAAACTTGTTTTCATTTTTTTTTTACGATTACGGCGGCAAATATATGCATTGTCCGCCGAACGGCAAACTATTCGGCTCTTATTTTCGTAACTATTTAAGTTTAGTCAGTCTGTCGAACCTTCTCCACAGCCATATGCCCAGCAGTGTGAGGCTGATCGGGAAGCCGCACCAGATGCCGATTGCGCCCCAATTGAGCACAAATCCGCAGACGTATCCGACGGGTAGGGCAATGCCGAAGTGGCAGGCTAATGCGGCATAGGCCATATACTTCACGTCGGCTATGCCACGCAGGGCATTGGCAAAGAGAATCTGTATACCGTCTCCTACCTGATACATCACGACAGCCAGAGAAAAGAGGGCTACCATCTGTACTACTTGCTCTTCGCTGGTGAATAAATAGCCGATTTGATGGCGGAAAATGAAGATGAACAACATCACCAGCACCGTAATCGCACCGATAATATGTAGTCCGGCAAACGAGGCGTTGCGCACGTTGAGGTAATCATTCCATCCCTTATAGCTACTTACCCGGATGGCTACTGCGGCGGCTATTCCATAGTAAATCATAAAGCCAAGCGTGGTTATCACCCCTGTTATCTGATAGGCGGCTAAAGCGGTTGTGCCGATCCACCCCATCATGATGACGCTGAGGCTGAACGATCCGGTCTCTACGCCCATCAGCATGCCAACGGGCAGCCCCATGCGTATTAACCATTTCAGATGGAAGCGGCTGATGACGCCTTTTTTGAACCCTTCCACATAGTGTCTGTATCGCGGCAGGCGGGCAAAGAGGAGGCAGAAGACGACGAAGGAGAGGATGCGGCTGATCAGTGTGGAGATGCCGGCACCGGTAAGTCCCAGCTCGGGCGCACCGAAGTGCCCATAGATAAGGATATAGTTCCCAATAATGTTCAGTACGTTCGCCCCCAGCATGATCCACATCGGCGTGATCGTGTCTGTCGTGCCGTCGCTAAACTGCTTGAAGGCGTTGAACAGCATGGCGAAGATGACGGAGAACAGTTGCAACACGTAGTAGGGTACGATGTAGGGCATCAACTCTACCGGCTGGTTGAACAGCTCGATGTTGAGCAGCAGTGTCAGCATGCATAGACTGATTAATATCCCGACGATGAGGTTGATCAGAATGCTGTTCTTCAGTGTTTCCCCTGCTTTTTGGTATTCTTTTTTGGCAAACAGACCGCCTATGATGGGGGTAAGCCCGTAAGAGAATCCGATGCCGGAGATGAAAGCCAGATTGAAAAAGTTGTTGACGAACGAGGCGGCAGCCAGTTCGTTGATGCTGTGGTGTCCCACCATCATGTTGTCGGCAAAGCCTACAATAATGATGCCCAGTTGCCCCAGCATGATCGGGACACCCAACTTAATCGTTTGCTTGTAATGCTCTTTATAGGAGGTTGCTTGTGTCAATGTGCTCAGCGTATCTCTACTGAATTGATCACGATGTTATCCATCGGACGGTCTTGCTTGTTTGTCTTTGCCTTTTCGATGCTTTCTACCACTTCGATGCCATCCACTACTTCGCCATACACCGTGTATTCGTTGTCTAAGAAAGGTACACCGCCTATCGTTTTGTAGGCTTCACGTTGTTCGGCGGTCAGTTTGGCTTCTTCTTTGCGCTTTTCGGCTTCCAGTTCGGTTTTGCCAATCAGTGTGTCGCGCAGAATGGCCAGCTCGTCTTTGTCTCCGCTGCGGTATAGCTCCATCACTTTTGTTTTGTTTTCTGCCTGCAGGCGGGCGAAGATGGATTGCTTCAAGCGGCTCTCTTTTTGCTTTTCCAGCTGGTTCAGCTCGGCGTCGCTATACACTTTACCGGTCACGATATAGAACTGCGAGGCAGAAGAGGCTCTCTTTGGATTTACTTCGTCGCCAGTGCGGGCGGCACTGAGGGCACCCTTCTTGTGGAAGCGGGCTGGATAGACAAATTCGGCAGGCACGGTGTAGCCCAAGTCTCCGGCACCCAGCTGCTTGCTCATGGGGGCGTCTTTGGAGGCGACGTCTCCACCCTGTATCATGAACTCTTTGATCACACGGTGAAACAGCAGCCCGTCGTATTGTCCGGCTTTTGCCAGCTTCACAAAGTTGTCGCGGTGTTGCGGCGTGTCGTTATAGAGCTTGAGTGTGATAGTGCCCAATGAGGTGTTCATGGCCACTGTTGTTTCAGTAGATTGCATACTTATTCTTGTTAGTTTTGTTTATTTCTTTACGATCTTCATGGTGCGGATCTTGATGTTTTTTGTTGGCCGGTCGTTCTCGTCGGTCGGCACAAACTGTATCTTGTCTATCACCTTCAGTCCGCTTGTCACTTCGCCAAACACGGTGTAGTTTCCGTCCAGATGTGGTGTGCCGCCTTCCAGCATGTAGGCTTCGCGTTGCTCCGCAGTGAAGGTCATTCCTTTTTCCTTCTCCATCTTATCCAGCTCCATGGCGGTAAAGAACTTGCCCGTTACGAAGTAGAACTGTGTGGCAGACGACGCCTTTTCCGGATTGTCTACATCCGGCGTACGTGCGGCGCAGAGCATGCCCCGCTTGTGGAAATATTTGGGATAGACAAATTCGGCAGGCACTGTATAGGTCAAATCGCCATCTCCCAGATGTTTATCCATCGGAGCGTCTTTGGACGTTACATCCCCTGCTTGAATCATAAACTGCTTGATCACCCGATGAAACAGCAGCCCGTCGTAGCGTTTATCTGCTATGTTCTTTATGAAATTATCCCGGTGTAGCGGCGTATCATTAAAAAGCTTCACCTTAATCTTCCCCATATCTGTCTCAATAAGCACCTGTGTTTCTGCCTCTTGTGCTTTTGCCCCGGGCATCGAAAGAACAAATACTGAAAGTAGCCACATTGCAATAATCCGTTTCATACCTTTACTTGTGTTCGTATTTTTATGCGCAAAAGTAATCATAAATTGTGATATCATTACTAATAAATGGGAACTATGGCGGGGTATGTCTGCATTAAACCTTGTTTTATTGTAATCAAACCTATACATTTGCCGATAGTATTCATGTATAATATATATATATGTAGTTATGGCGAAAATATTACAGGAGTTTAAGACGTTTGCTATGCGTGGCAACGTGATTGATATGGCGGTAGGTATCATTATTGGTGGTGCTTTTGGTAAAATAATTACTTCGGTAGTGGGCGACCTGATTATGCCAGCCGTAGGTCTACTGGTAGGAGGTGTAAACTTTACGGATCTGAAAGTCGTGCTGAAGCAGGCCGTGATGGAGGGAGATAAGGTGATTGCCCCGGCAGTGTCTGTCAACTATGGCAACTTCCTGCAAGTGACATTCGATTTTTTGATCATTGCTTTTGCCGTCTTCATGCTGGTTAAGGGCATCAATTCGCTGAATAAAAAGAAGGCCGAAGCCCCCGCTGCCCCCGCGGCTCCCCCTGCAGACGTACAGTTGCTTACCGAGATTAGAGACCTGTTGGCAAAGCAATCCGAAAATCAGTAAAAAAGCATGGATAGATAAAAGAACGGTATGCGCGCTTTAGCTGAGCCTCGAAAAGGTCGCCCTCAATGGTTATTGCGGGCGACCCATATTATGGGCTGCTTAGTTATTTTAATAAAGATTTTGTATCATTGATAGGAGAGTGTCGTATCTTTGCGACCCCGAAAGGCGATACAACTTAAACGTAAATATATGAACGCAATTGAACAGCTGCTGACGAAGTACAACAAACCTATTTTCTGTTTTCTATTCTTTTTTTGCTTAATGCCTTTTGTCTCTCCGGCGGTAGCACTATTTCTGGGATTGGCTTTTGCCTTGACGGCGGGGCAACCGTTTCCTTCTTTTAGTAAAAAAACGTCCAAATATTTGCTGCAATTCTCTGTCGTGGGGCTGGGTTTTGGCATGAATCTGCACGAATCGTTGCAGACAGGGAAGGAGGGAATGTTGTTTACAACCGTTTCGGTGGTGTCGGTACTCTGCTTGGGTATGTATCTGGGAAAACGATTGATGATGGACAGAAAGACGGCCTATCTTATTTCGGCAGGGACGGCAATCTGCGGCGGTAGTGCTATAGCAGCCGTTGCTCCGGTGGTGAAAGCAAATGATAATGAGATATCCATGTCGCTCGGTACGATCTTTATTTTGAATGCGATCGCGCTGTTTATCTTTCCGCCGATCGGACATATGCTGGGAATGACTGAGGAACAGTTTGGCATGTGGGCGGCAATAGCCATACACGACACAAGCTCTGTGGTAGGTGCCGGTGCGGCCTATGGCGAGAAGGCTCTGGAGGTCGCAACGATGGTGAAGCTGACGCGCGCGTTGTGGATCATCCCGGTAACGATTGCAACGATGTTTATCTTCAAACAAAAAGGGGCAAAGATCAGTATCCCATGGTTTATCTTCTTTTTCATTCTGGCGATGGTGGCAAACACCTTCTTCTCCATACCCGAAGTGGTAAGTGGTTCGCTGGTGTGGGGGGCGAAAAAGGGACTGACTGTTACACTGTTTCTGATTGGTGCCGGTTTGTCGCGCAAGGTGATCAAGCAAGTTGGCATTCGCCCTATGGTGCAGGGGGTGATCCTCTGGATATTTATCGGGTTGATAAGCCTGGGTGTAATAATGGGAATGTAATTGTTTTTTACTACCTTTGCCGCTTTAATTTATAGAAGTAAGGAAAAAGAAAGATGGCTTCAAAGATGACAAAAAGTATCATTGTTTCATTATGGGTACTGTTCGTGGCAGCCGTAGGTATTGCTGCTATTCTATTTATTTCAATTGCTAACGGTTCGATTGGTTATATGCCACCGGTGGAACAGCTTGAAAACCCAATTGATAAGTATGCATCCCAAATATTATCGGTAGACGGAAAGACACTGGGCAGCTATGCGCACAGTAAAGATAACCGTATCTTTGTCAATTACGAAGATCTTTCTCCCAACTTGGTGAAGGCTTTGATAGCTACCGAAGATGTCCGTTTTCAGGATCATAGCGGTATCGATGCGCAAGGTCTGTTTCGTGCCATAG
>JAVVRI010000020.1:5965-23215 GCA_036654795.1 Tannerellaceae bacterium | reverse complement strand
GAACGGAAAAAGAAAAAACGGCTAAGAACCGAAATATGGAATTAAAACAATAAAAAATAGAGTTATTTATGGCTGAAACAATTGATATCCGCGAATTGAACGAGCGGATTGAAAAGCAAAGTGCTTTCGTTACCAACCTTACCACAGGTATGGACCAGGTTATCATAGGTCAAAAACATCTGGTAGAATCATTACTAATAGGTTTGCTGTCTGATGGACACGTTTTGTTAGAAGGTGTGCCCGGATTGGCAAAAACATTGGCTATCAAAACATTGGCTTCGTTGATTGATGCCAAATACAGCCGCGTGCAATTTACGCCCGACCTGCTTCCTGCCGATGTAGTCGGTACAATGGTTTACAGTCAGAAAGACGAAGTATTCCAAGTAAAACAAGGTCCTATCTTCGCCAACTTCGTTCTGGCCGATGAAATAAACCGCGCTCCGGCAAAAGTACAGAGCGCTTTGTTGGAGGCCATGCAGGAACGTCAGGTAACGATCAGCGATCATACCTATAAGTTGCCTGAACCCTTTCTCGTTATGGCCACTCAAAACCCTATTGAGCAGGAGGGTACCTATCCGCTTCCCGAAGCGCAGGTAGACCGTTTTATGTTGAAGGTTATTATTAATTATCCGAAGAAAGAAGAAGAAAAATTAATCATCCGCCAGAATATCTCCGGCATTAAGCCCGACTTGAAGCCTATTCTTACGAAGGAGGAGATCATGGAAGCACGCAAAGTGGTGCGCGATGTGTATCTCGATGAGAAAATCGAGCGTTACATCGTGGATATTGTCTTTGCTACCCGTTTCCCGCAAGAACATGGCCTGCCCAACCTTTCTGGCATGATCGCCTTCGGAGCTTCGCCCCGTGCCTCGATCAACCTAGCATTGGCAGCCCGCGCTTATGCATTTATTAAACGCAGAGGATACGTAATACCGGAGGATATTCGTGCTGTATGCCACGATGTGATGCGCCATCGTATCGGTCTGAGCTACGAAGCGGAAGCCAACAATCTGACCTCGGAAGAGATTATTAGTGAAATATTGAACAAGGTAGAAGTGCCCTGATCAAAAAAAGCAATAAAAGAGTCTTTGCGAAACAAGCTTGTTTCAATCGCATAATATATATGTTTTGATTGCAAGATATATGTGTTTTGATTGTAAATGTACCTTGTTTTGATTTCAAAAGTCATCGTTAGCGGTGACGTCATGTAACTACTAATAAGAGCAGATTATTTTATGGAAACAAGTGAACTATTAAAGAAAGTTCGCCGGATTGAGATTAAAACCCGCGGTCTGTCCCGCAATATATTTGCCGGACAGTATCATTCAGCCTTTAAAGGGCGAGGAATGGCCTTTAGCGAGGTGAGGGAATATCAGTACGGCGACGATATACGGGATATAGACTGGAATGTTACCGCCCGCTACGTTCGTCCTTACATCAAGGTGTTCGAAGAGGAGCGCGAACTGACCGTCATGTTGCTTATTGACGTTTCGGGAAGTAGGGACTTTGGTTCTGTGAATGTGATGAAGAAGGAAATTATTACGGAGATCGCTGCCACACTGGCTTTTTCGGCTATTCAGAATAACGATAAGATAGGTGTCATCTTTTTCTCCAACAAAATAGAAAAGTTTATTCCTCCGCAAAAAGGAAAGAAACACATCCTATACATCATTCGCGAACTGATTGACTTTCATCCTGAAAAGACGGAAACGGACATCAGTCAAGCTTTGAAATACCTGACCAATGCCATCAAGAAGCGTTGCTCCACCTTCCTTATATCCGACTTTATTGATAAAGGGGGCTTTAAGGACGCACTGACCATTGCTAACCGTAAGCACGACGTTGTGGCCATTCAGGTGTACGATCGTCGTGAAGCCGAACTCCCCTCCGTGGGTCTGATAAAGATTAAGGATGCCGAGACCGGACAAGAGCGCTGGATCGACAGTTCGTCTGCCCACGTGCGCGAAGCTTATGGAGAATGGTGGAACAAACGTCAAGGTGAGATGAATGATTCATTTAAAAAATGCCGGGTAGATTCTATCTCCGTACGTACGGAAGATGACTATGTGAAAGCATTAATTGCTCTTTTTGACAAACGTAATTAAAGCCAGGAAAATGAAATTAATGAAGAAAAGCATTCTGTTCTTGTTCCTCTTTCAAGCACTCCTGTTGGGTGGAAAGACGTATGCACAGAAGACGCTGATAGATGTGTCGCTCGATTCGGCAGCCATCCTGATAGGAGAGCAAACTACTTTGCACCTAACAGTGACAACGGATAAGGGACGAACGGTGCAAATTGTTGTGCCGAACGACACGCTGATGGCAGGGGTAGAGGTACTTAACCTTTCGAAGCCGGATTCTTCGGTGATCGAAAACGACCGTTTGCTGATAAAACAGGATGTATTGATTACCTCCTTTGACTCGTTGCTCTATCTGCTGCCTCCGTTGAAGGTAATTGATGGAACGGATACGGTCTATTCCGCACAACTAGCACTTAAAGTAACGCCCATTCCTGTCGATGTATCAAAGCCGGAAGAGTTTAATGATATAAAAAAGGTATGGGAACCACCTTTTGTGTTGGCGGATTATTACCCGTTGATCTATGGTGTCCTGTTAGGACTATTCCTAATTTGCTTGATTGCATACATCATCAAGCGCCTGCGCAGCAAACAGTCTATTCTTCCATTTAAAAAGCCGGAGCCTAAACTTCCGCCGTACGAGCAGGCCATCAAGGAGTTGGAAGAGATCAAACAGCAAAAGTTATGGCAACAAGGCCGCAACAAGGAATACTATACGTTAATAACGGAGACTTTACGTAAGTATATTGTGGAACGCTTCAATCAGAATGCGATGGAGATGACTTCAGGCGAAATTTTGGATGTGCTTCGTAATGAAGAAGAAGCCAAGGGTGTCTACGACAATCTGAAACAAATCCTGCAACTATCCGACTATGTGAAGTTTGCTAAGTTGCATCCGCTACCGGACGAAAACGACCTGAGTATGAGCAATGCCTATCGGTTTATTGATCAGACCAAAGTAATCGAAGTAGTAGAAACTACCGCTGAAGCAGGAGCCGACAGAAAGGCTGCGTCAGAGACGAAAGAGGCGGAGCAAGCCCGCGAAACGAATGATTCAAATATAATGAAGAAATAAAATGATATTTGCAAATCCGAACTATCTATATTTGTTATTGCTGCTGATTCCCATGATTGGATGGTACATCTGGAAGCTCTGTAAGAGTCAGGCCAGTTTACAAGTATCTTCCTCTCAAGCATTTGATGCTCCGGGAACAACATCATACAAAGTGTACTTGAGGCATTTGCCTTTTGTACTCCGCATGGCAGCCATTGTGTTGTTGGTAGTAGTGCTGGCTCGTCCGCAATCTACGAATAGTTGGCAAAACTCATCGACCGAAGGAATCGACATCGTTTTGGCGATGGACATATCAAGTAGTATGCTGGCTGAAGACTTGAAGCCGAACCGACTGGAAGCGGCCAAAGATGTAGCAGCCGCCTTTATTAGTGGCCGGCCGAATGATAACATCGGCCTAGTGCTCTTCTCGGGCGAAAGCTTTACGCAATGCCCGCTTACAACTGACCATACTGTGCTGTTGAATCTCTTTAAAGACATTCAGAGTGGTATGATTGCTGACGGTACAGCGATTGGAATCGGACTGGCCAATGCGGTAAGCCGCATAAAGGACAGTCAGGCCAAGTCTAAAGTCATTATCTTATTGACGGACGGCTCCAATAATATGGGCGAGATTGCTCCTGTTACGGCTGCTGAGATTGCGAAAACCTTTGGACTTCGTATCTATACTATCGGTGTGGGAACGCAGGGGGAAGCGCCTTATCCGTTTCAAACCGCTTTTGGCGTACAGTATCAGAACATACCTGTCGATATAGACGAACCGACGTTGAAGCAAATTGCGGCAACAACAGGCGGGCAATACTTCCGTGCGACGGATAATGCCAGTTTGAAGGAAATCTATTCAGAGATAGACCAAATGGAGAAAACCAAAATCAGTGTGCAGGAATATAGTAAAAAACAGGACGAATATATGTTCTGGTCGTTGCTCGTCCTTGCGTTGCTACTGATGGAGGTATTGTTGAGAAATACATTGTTGAGAAATATACCATAAATAGAAAAGGCTTATGTTTCGTTTTGCACAACCGGATTTTTTATATTTGCTATTTCTGCTTCCTGCATTGATCGTGTTCTTTATCTACACGCGACTGCAAAAGAGGAAAGCACTCAAAAGATACGGTAACCCCAAATTACTGGAAGAGTTGATGCCTGAGGTATCGCAGAAACGCCAGCATCTGAAGTTTTGGCTGTTGCTAGGAGCCATTACGGCAATGATTTTTGTGATAGCCGGACCACAGTTCGGTTCGAAGTTAGAGACGGTAAAACGTCAGGGTGTAGAGATTATGGTTTGTCTGGACGTGTCGAACTCCATGTTGGCCGAAGATGTGTCGCCTAACCGATTGGAAAAGGCCAAGCAGATGTTGTCCAAACTGACTGACGGCTTTACGAATGATAAGGTAGGACTTATCGTGTTTGCCGGAGAGGCATTCACGCAGTTGCCTATTACAGCAGATTATATATCAGCTAAGATGTTTCTTTCGTCTATTAATCCGTCGATGATCTCTACACAAGGCACTTCGGTAGGTGCAGCCATTAACTTGGCAGCCCGTTCGTTTACCCCTAGTGAGACGTCGGATAAGACCATCATACTGATTACCGATGGTGAAAACCATGAAGATGATGCTGTGGGAGCTGCCAAATCGGCTGCAGAAAAGAATATCCATGTAAATATTGTTGGTATGGGGCAACCTAAGGGAGCACCTATTCCTATTGCAGGAAGCAATAATTACATGAAGGATAACGAGGGTAATGTTGTAATAACCAAGCTTAACGAACAGATGTGTCAAGAAATTGCAGCTGCAGGAAACGGTCTCTATGTACGAGTGGACAATACAAACAACGCCTTGAAGTCCTTACAGAAAGAAATTGAAAAGATGAATCAATCGGACATGGAAAGCAAAGTCTATTCCGAATACGACGAACAGTTTCAGATACTTGCCTGGATCGCGCTTTTCCTGCTCATGGCAGACTTCCTGCTGTTAGACCGAAAAAACCGGATATTCAAGAAGGTGAAATTGTTCTCTTAATTCTAAAATGAAGCGATGAAACATATAGAAAGATCAATCATCTGGGCAACGGCTTTTACACTCTCGTGTGGAGTGTTGTCTGCTCAGAAAGAGGAACGTAAAAATGTACGCGAAGGAAACAAGCTCTATCAGACGGAGAAGTTTACCGAAGCGGAAATAGCCTACCGTAAGAGTTTGGAAGTAAATCCGCGTTCTACCGAAGGCACCTATAACTTGGGGAACGCCCTTTACAAACAAAAAAAGTATCCTGAAGCAGCCGAGCAATATCAACTGATAGCTGGGCAGGGGGAGAAATTGATGGAGACGGCTGAAGGCAAAGCACATCTGTCCGAAGTGTACCATAACATGGGCAATATCTTTATGCAAAGTAAGGATTACGCCAAGAGTGTGGAGGTCTACAAACAGTCATTACGTCTGAATCCGAAGGACGACGAAACGCGTTACAATCTGGCTTTAGCTCAGAAACTGCTGCAAAACCAGCAAAACGAAGATGAAAGTAAGGATCAGAATAAGGATAAGAAAGAGAATCAGGACAAGAAAGACGATCAGCAGCAACAGCAGCAGGATCAGAAAGATGACAAGAAACAGAACAAAACACAGGAGCAACAACAACAACAAAATGAACAAATGAGCAAAGACAACGCTCAGCAGATGTTGAACGCTTTCTTGCAGGATGAAAAAGACACACAAGAAAAGGTCAAAAAGGCACAAATGCAACAGCAGCAGCGCCGTAAGACGGATAAAGAGTGGTAACAGAATCAGTAAATCAGTAAAATTAGCTATATAATGAGGAAATTAGTTTTCTTATTCGTTCTTATTCTCACAGCGGGCGGAATGACAAAAGCGGCCAATGTCGTCTTTAAAGCCATTGCGCCGGATGCTGTAGTGATGGGGGAGCAGTTCCGACTGTCATTCACAGTCAATGCCGAGGGTAAAGACTTACGGGTGCCGGAGCTTCCCGACTTTGAAGTGTTATTCGGGCCGTCTACCTCCAGTAGTATGAGTACCCAAATTGTGAATAGTCAGGTGACGACCGAAACTGCATTGACCTTTACCTATACGTTGATGCCAAAGAAAGAAGGTACATTTAATGTTGCACCTGCTACAATCAAGGTGAAGGGTTCGAATTACTCATCGAACGCATTGGTCATAAAGGTGCTTCCGGCAGATAAATCGGGTGGTAATGCTTCCGCAAATGTAGGAGGTGGGAGTGCGTCATCTCCAATTGGTAGTGATGCTTTGTTTGTTAAAATGATTGTTTCCAATCGGAACGTATATGAGCAAGAGGGGTTTTTAGTAACCTTTAAGCTCTATTCTCAAAACGACTGCGGATTAAACAATATCAAATTTCCTGAGTTCGAAGGCTTCTTGGCACAGGAGATAGAACTTCCACAGCAGAAACAATGGAGCATGGAAAACTTGAATGGAAGAAATTATCGAACGGTCGTTATCAAACAAACAATCCTTTACCCGCAACGTTCAGGCAGGATTACAATCGAAAGCGGTAAATTTGACGCTACTGTCCGTATCCGTACGCAACGACAGGTGAGGAGTATTTTTGATGATGCTTTTGATATGTATCAGGATGTTAGCAAAGTGCTGACCACAGCACCGGCAACAATAGATGTGAAGCCTTTACCTTCCGGCAAACCGGCCTCATTCTCAGGTGCGGTGGGTAACTTTACAATGGCTTCAAGCATTAGTTCTAACAACGTGAAAAGTAATGATGCCGTTACGATCAAAGTGAAAATAACCGGTAATGGCAACGTGAAGCTTATCAAGAATCCCAGCGTTGTATTTCCCAATGATTTCGAAGTGTACGATCCAAAGGTGGAAACGGACATCAAAACCACCACTGCCGGTGTAAGTGGAAGTAAGACCATCGAATACATGGCTATACCTCGCTTTGCAGGCGATTTTGAAATACCAGCTATTGCCTTCTCTTACTTTGACACCAAAACCGGTGCGTATAAAACGTTAAATACGGAAGCTTACAAACTGCATGTTGAGAAGGGAGAAGCGGGTGAAGGGAATGCACCAATCGTTTCTAACTTTGGCAGTAAGGAGAGCGTGAAGTATTTAGGTAAGGATATTCGTTATCTGAAAATGAATAGGGTAACCTTTGTGTCGAAAAGTGATATATTCTTTGGTTCCTTCATGTATTATATGTGTTATCTGGTACCGGGATTACTCTTTCTGGCCTTCTTCTTTATCTACCGCAAGCAAGTAAAGGAAAACTCGGACTTGGCCTTTGTACGTACAAAGAAAGCAAACAAGATGGCCGTGAAACGATTGAAAAATGCGGGTCGCTTGTTGAAGGAAGGTAAAAAGGAGGAATTCTACGATGAAGTGTTGCGTGCTCTTTGGGGATACCTAAGCGACAAACTGAGTATCGAACAATCCAATTTAACCAAGGATAATGTCGAAATAGAGCTTGCTAAATACGGTGTGGACGAAACATTGCTTAATGAATTTATGGACATTCTGAACACATGCGAATTTGCCCGTTACGCTCCGACGCAAGCATCCGATGCGATGGATAAATTATATGAATTGACGGTAGACGCCATTGGCAAGATGGAGAATACAATTAAAAAGTAAGACAATGAAGATGATAGGATATATTAAAAAGTACCTGCTTGTCGTATTGATCCAGTGCTTGGCACTGGGTGCGTATGCGCAGGAGGAGACCTCCGTCAAAGAGGCCGAAGTCGCCTATACACAGGAAAACTATGCAAAAGCAATCGAGCTATACGATGGTATACTGAAAAGTAATGGCGAATCTGCTGAGATCTATTATAATCTGGGCAACGCCTATTATAAGTCGGGAAAGATAGCTTCAGCCATATTGAATTATGAACGTGCTCTTTTGTTGGATCCGGGTGATAGTGATATTCGTTTTAATCTGCAAATGGCAAAGCAAAAATCTATTGATAAGATTGAGCCGGTAGGGGAGTTTTTCCTAGCCAGATGGTTCGACTCGATCCGGAACATGGGCGCAGCAGATTCTTGGGCAAAAGTGGGTATCATCTCCTTTTTCTTCTTTATAGGATGTCTCCTGCTGTTTTTCTTCTCCCGGTGGGTGCGTATAAAAAAGATAGGTTTTTATCTGGGAGTGGTCATGCTTATGTTCGTCGTGTTGGCTAATATCTTTGCCAAACAACAAAAAAATGAATTGATAAATCGTAGAGGAGCTATCGTATTTTCTTCAACAGTTACTGTAAAAAGTTCACCGGATGCCAGTGGAACGGATCTTTTCATCTTGCACGAAGGAACGAAGGTTTTCGTAAAAAGCACACTGGGTGATTGGAGCGAGATAGAACTTGAAGATGGCAACATCGGTTGGATGCCTACAAAAAATATAGAAAAAATCTGATATAAATGATTGAACAACTATTGGTCTACGAGCGCGATGCGTTCTTTATGCTTAACGGCAGCAATTATCCTTTCCTTGACCGCTTCATGTGGCTCTATTCAGGTAAGGCGGTATGGTTGCCGTTAGCTGCGTTTATACTGTGCGTATTGCTTTGGAAGAAGAATTGGCGTGAGTCTGTATTTATTCTGTTGGCCATTGTGCTCGTCGTTACGTTTTGCGATCAATTTGCATCTCATGTTTGCAAACCAATTTTCACCCGTTTTCGTCCGACCCACCATCCAGATTTCATGGATCAGGTAAAGACGGTGTTCGATTATAGAGGGGGAAAGTATGGGTTTATCTCAAGCCATGCCGCTAATGCGTTTGGTTTTGCAACACTTATGTCATTACTTTTTCGTTATCGGGTATTTACTTGTACCATTATGATTTGGGCGGTTATTACGGCTTATACACGTATCTATTTAGGCGTCCATTTTATTACGGATATCATACCGGGTATTGTGTCCGGAATTGCCTTTGGCTATCTGACGTATTGGATTTATTGCAAAATGCGGCTTAGGTTAATACCTGGAGCAAAGCAGTTGCCACCCGAAGCAATCTATTCCGATAGTCGTAAACAATTGATTGTGTATGCAATACTTGTCACTGTCCTTTTGTTGTTGCTCTTAAACGTTCCACTCGTTGCTTGTTTGCACTAATGCTTTGCGATATGATATGTCGTAAAGCATATTTATTTGTACGTTATTTTCAATAAATAATTTGTTCTGCTGATATATAATCACTAAGTTAGTGGCATCAAAATCAACATAGTAATAACCTACAAAATAAGGAATCCATGACGAAAACAATCACATTTAACGAGTTACGTAAAATCAAAGACAGTTTGCCTGATGGTAGTACACATCGTATTGCCGATGAATTAGGCGTTTCAGTAGAAACTGTCCGGAATTATTTTGGTGGACACAATTTTAAAGACGGTAGAAGTTGTGGTGTACACATTGAACCAGGTCCAGATGGTGGCATCGTCGTTTTAGATGATACAACAATTTTCGAGCGTGCTACGCAAATATTAGCAGAGCAAGAGGTAACCGCGACAGCGGGAGCGTAGCAAGAAGCTTCATTTTAAAGGAAATCCCATAGTTGTACGGTTTGTATGCTCTGGGATTTCTTTGTTTCTCAAACATTTGAATGAACAGAATTGTTTAATCTATAAAATACAGTAGTATGGAAGATAAATTAGTAACACTAGCAATTCACACCTTCGAGAAAGCTCAGATACTTAAAACAATGCTTGAAACAGAAGGAATCGAAGTATGCATACATAATGTAAATCAAATTCAACCGGTGGTGTCGGCTGGCGTACGTGTCCGGATAAAAGAAAGCGATTTGCCACATGCACTACGTATTATTGAGGATAGCAAATGGTTGAACGAAGACAATCCTGAAGATGTGCCGGATAATGGTAAGAAACGGATACTTATCCCGATTGACTTTTCCGATTATTCATTGAAAGCTTGCGAAATAGGTATTAACTATGCCTATCAAATGGATGCCGAGGTAATGATTATGCATGCCTATTTTAGCCCCTATTTCCCCTCTGCTATTCCTTTAGGAGACACGCTTGCCTATCAGGTAAATGAGGAGGACAGCATCCAGAACGTTTTAAAACGTGTACAGGGGGATATGGAGAATATAAATAATATGCTCCGTCGGAAGATGGATGCAGGCGAACTGCCGCATGTGAAATATAACTACATTATGCGCGAAGGTCTGCCCGAAGAAGAGATACTGTCTTACAGCAAAGAATACCGTCCAAGTCTGATCATTATGGGTACACGTGGTAAGAGCCAAAAAGATATGGATCTGATTGGAAGTGTAACAGGCGAAGTGATTGATGAGAACAAAGTTCCGTTGCTTGCTATTCCTGAACATGTGTCCTTTAGCGACTTGAGTGAGGTGAAGAATATAGCGTTTGCTACCTCTTTCAATCAACGGGATTTGGTCGCATTTGATGAATTTATGGCTCTCTTTAAAAGCTTCAACATTCCGATTCACCTTTTTAATATCTCAACTAGTAAAAATGATTGGAATGAAATCAGACTGACCGGGGTACGCGAATATTTTGCAAAGCAATATCCGAATGCGCAGATTACACATACCGTATTAGATGATGGTGATCTGCTTTTAGCCATCGAGAAATTTGTTCGTGACAAACAAATAGACTTGATAGCCCTCAGCACCTTCCGTCGTGGTCTTTTTGCACGTATGTTTAACCCCGGTATTGCTCGGAAAATGTTGTTTCATACCGACACCGCATTACTTGTGGTGCATGCTTAAAGGTGTTTGTTGCATATGTTTTGTTGTTTTATACAGCAAATGGATGTTAATACATGCTGCAAAACATGTGAATATTCGGCTTTGTGTGCGATGAAACATATAAAAAAGCTTGCTAATCAACAGAAAGTTGCTATTTGTTTTGGAATGAATGAGCTTTTACCTTTATCTTTGCATTCGTTAATAACAAGAAGTGAGTCCTTAGCGTAGGATAAACCTTGTTTACTATCCTGAAAATCAGGAACCGTATTATAGTGTTGGAATCTATACATCGGTTAAGTTTAACGTAAAAATGACATTATGAAGGTAAAAGCTTATGTTCTCATCGTTATGGTTGCATTGATTTCAATGTCAGCCGCAACAAAAAAAACAAAATCCACCGTGGGTGTGAATCCAGGGGATCTTGCTCCGAGAATAGAGTCTTTAGGAAGTGAAAATAAAATCCACTTCAAAAATCATTCGGGACGATATACGTTGTTGAATTTTTGGGCTGCTTACGATGCTGAATCGCGTGCCCGCAACGTAAAACTATCGAATGAGGTTAACAAATTGAATTCTGACAAAATTGCCATGTATTCTATCTCGTTAGACGAGAGGAAATCAATCTTTACAGAAACCGTAAAGGCTGACAAACTGAATGCATCAACACAATTTCACGAAGAACAAGGTAGAGCGTCTGATTTGTACAGAAAGTATAATCTAAACAAAGGATTGAGAAACTTTCTAATAGATGACAAAGGGGTAATTATTGCCGCCAACGTCACAGCAGACGAACTAGCCAAGGCATTGAAAAATATCTGAAATGGTTGCATGAAAAAAGAGCTGTCCCCCAAAAGGAGACAGCTCTTTTTTATATAATAATAGTTTCGTCTGATTAGAAACCTCTGATAGCTTCGATACCCGGAAGTACTTTACCTTCGATAGCTTCCAATAAAGCGCCACCACCTGTGGATACGTAGGATACACCGTCAGCCAAACCAAACTTGTTTACACAAGCTACAGAATCGCCGCCACCTACTAATGAAAATGCGCCTTTCTTGGTAGCTTCCACAACAGCTTCGCCAACAGAGCGAGAACCATGTGTGAAGTTTTCAAATTCAAATACACCTGTTGGACCATTCCAAAGAATAGTTCTTGAGTTTTTGATCACTTCTGCATAAATTGCTTCTGTCTTTGGGCCAATGTCAAGACCTTCCCAACCGTCAGGTATTTCGTTTACTGCGCAGAAGTCGGTTTTTGCGTCATTGCTAAAGCTGTCAGCAATCTTAGCATCTACAGCCAATACTAGGTTTACGCCCTTTTCCTTTGCTTGCTTGATCAGATCCAAAGCCAACTCCAATTTGTCGTCTTCGCAGATAGATATACCTATTTTTCCACCTTGAGCCTTTGTGAAAGTGTAAGTCATACCTCCTGTAATGATCAGGTTGTCCACTTTGCTTAATAGGTTTTCAATGATTTCAATTTTAGAAGAAACCTTAGATCCACCCATGATAGCTGTAAACGGACGAGCGATGTCAGTCATTACCTTTTCGACAGCTAATACCTCTTTTTCCATCAAGTAACCAAACATTTTGTTGTTGATATCGAAATAAGCAGCAATCAAAGCCGTAGAAGCATGTGCGCGGTGGGCAGTACCAAATGCATCGTTTACATAGCAGTCTGCATACGAAGCCAATCTCTTTGTAAATTCTTTCTGGCTTTCTTTCACTGCTTTCTTAGCTGCTTTCTTTTCTTCATCTGAAGCGTCTTCGGCTAAACCTCTTGGCTTGCCTTCTTCTTCAGCATAGAAGCGGAGGTTTTCAAGAAGCAACACTTCGCCGGCTTGTAAAGCAGCAGCTTTAGCAGTAGCTTCTTCGCTAACACAGTCGCTAGCAAACTGCACGTCTGTTCCAATCAGTTTGGCAACGTGTGCAAGGATATGTTTCAAAGAATATTTATCGGTAACGCCTTTCGGACGTCCTAAGTGAGAGCCGATAATTACACTGCCACCATCAGCTAAAATCTTTTTTAAGGTAGGAAGAGCAGCACGGATACGTGTGTCATCAGTGATGTTGAAGTTTTCATCCAAGGGGACATTGAAGTCCACTCTTACAAATGCCTTTTTGCCGGCAAAATTGAATTTGTCAATTGTTTGCATAACTATTCTATTTATATTCAATATTAAAATGTCACATTTAAACCTCCGCAAACTTACACAAAAATATTTTATTTCAGTAATAGTTTGTCTATTTTATTCAGACAGCTTGAAACGTAAACGCAGACGCCCGTTGGCATAGTCTGAATTAAGTAATTTGAAATGACCTATTTCTGAGGTGTTGCTTACGTGGGTACCGATACAGGCACAGGTGTCATAATCGCCAATCCGCACAATGCGTAATGTTTCGCTTGCCTCTTCGGGCAATTTGCTCAGATCAACCAAGGATGCAGCCTCTTCGCGTGACATGAATTCTGCTGCAATAGGCAAATGACTGTCGATCACTTCATTTACTTTTCGTTCCACCTCAGATAGTTGTTCGGAGGTAGGTTCCTCCGGCAGTTGGTAGTCGCACTTTGATTTCTTTCGTTCAATATGTGCATTCTTTGAACGAGGACAGCCGAACATCCGTACCATCGTCTGGTTTAAAATATGTTCTGCACTATGCATCGGCGGATATTCCGCCTTATTATGATCATTTAGGATCGGTTGTTGTTCCATTGTCATATCAATGATTGTTTTTTGTTTTAGTTATCTCTATTGCCTCAATTGGGTGAGCAAATATACCGATTATCCGCTTCTCTTGTTCGTTTAATAATATTAATCCGTACCTTTGACGGCTGTAACACTAAAATAAAGTATTATGTCAGTTGCAAAGTTAGATGATAATAGAAAGGTGACGACCCATCGCCTGATAGAAATGAAGCAACGTGGAGAAAAGATCTCTATGTTGACTGCTTATGATTACTCCATGGCAACCATCATTGATCAGGCTGGAATGGACGTCATTCTGGTAGGTGACTCAGCGTCTAATGTGATGGCGGGAAACGTAACGACGCTTCCAATCACACTCGATCAAATGATTTATCACGGTAAATCGGTGATGAAAGCAGTAAAACGCGCTCTTGTTGTTGTTGATTTGCCTTTTGGTACCTATCAAGGAAATTCAAAAGAGGCACTTTCTTCTGCTATCCGGGTGATGAAGGAGACGCATGCTGATTGCATCAAGCTGGAAGGCGGTTCTGAAGTAAAAGAGTCCATCGAGCGTATCCTTTGTGCTGGTATTCCCATCATGGGACATCTGGGACTTACTCCGCAATCTATCAATAAATTTGGTACCTATACTGTACGTGCCAAAGAGGAGGTCGAAGCGAACAAATTGATCGAAGATGCTCACTTGTTAGAAGAAATCGGTTGTTTTGCATTGGTGTTGGAAAAGATTCCGGCTGCGCTGGCTACCCGGGTTGCTTCTGAACTTACCATTCCCGTGATCGGTATTGGTGCCGGTGGAGGTGTGGATGGACAGGTATTGGTTATGCACGATATGTTGGGTATCAACCAAGGATTTTCGCCCCGTTTCTTACGTCGGTATGCTAATTTGTATGACGAGATTACCCATGCAGTACAGCATTATGTGGAAGATGTGAAGAGTAACGACTTCCCGAACGTAAAAGAACAATATTAAGTAGACGAAACGATTGATGAATGCTCATCTCCTAATTGGTGCGACTGCTTCGGAATGCGGTAAAACTACTTTTACGCTGGGGCTGCTTCGTGCTTTAAAGAGGCGCACCTATCGGGTACAACCATTCAAATGTGGACCGGATTATATTGATACGCACCATCATACGATGGCTGCCGGTTGCCCATCCATCAATTTGGACTCATTCATAATGACTGATACACACCTAAACGACCTCTATACCTACCATACCGCTGATGCGGATGTGGCAGTGACGGAGGGCGTAATGGGGCTTTTCGATGGTTTCGACGGAATGGCTGGAAGCAGTGCTGAGATTGCAATAAAGTTGGATATTCCTATTGTGTTGCTGATCAATGCCAAAAGTATGGCCTACTCCGTAGCCCCCATGATCTATGGCTTCAAGCATTTCAACCCGAAAGTAAAAGTGAAAGGGGTTGTGTTTAACTTTGTTGCTTCCGAAGAGCATTACAGCTATTTAAAGCAAGCGTGTCTGGATGTAGGTGTGGAGGCGTTGGGGTACCTTCCTCGACAAGCTGATATTGCTTTGCCAAGCCGACACTTGGGGTTGTCGTTGGACGGAGATTGCTGCTTCGACACCTTTGCCGACCGCATTGCTTTGTTGGTAGAACGTCATGTCGATTTGGATCGATTGCTTACGCTTTGTGCATACACCCCATCCTCCGTAGATTCCGAGCAGACATATCATACTCCTCCTAATAGGTTTGGAGTAGAATCATCCGGTTTGCGCATTGCCATTGCCCGCGATGCTGCCTTTAACTTCACTTATGAAGAAAATATACGCCTATTGCATGCGATGGGAACCGTTTCTTATTTTAGTCCGCTGGCCGACACGGTGTTGCCAGAAGCTGATTTTATCTATTTGCCAGGTGGTTATCCGGAGCTTTATCTGAAGCAACTAAGTAACAACAAAACATTGCTAACGGCTATTCGGACTTATGCCGAAGCGGGGGGCAAGCTTTTGGCCGAATGTGGAGGAATGATGTATTTATGTCGAGACATCTCGGATACGGATGGGATAGCATGGCCGATGGTTGGCGTGTTGCCACAGTCTGCTACGATGAAGGGGATGAAGCTCAAACTGGGTTATCGGACGCTAAAGTATAACGATTTTATGCTTAAAGGGCATGAGTTCCATTATTCCTGTCTGCTGCCACAAGAAGTATTGCAGCCTTCCGTTGCTGAAGCGTATGACGCAACGGGGAGAAGAGTTGACACTCCGCTTTATCGGTACAAAAATGTATTGGCTGGCTACACACATCTTTACTGGGCAGACAAAGCAACAAACCATTGGTTTGCAACCTTTATAAAATGAAACAATCATGAGTGCTGCTTTGAAAATATACACACGAGGAGGAGATAAAGGACGCACCGGCATTCACGGCGGCGGACGGGTAGAGAAAGATGATATACGTATCGAAGCAAACGGTACACTTGATGAGCTAAATGCGGAGATTGGCATTGTTCGGGCTCTTCTTTCCCCCGAACATGATTGGCAACCGATACTTGAAAAAATACAGAGGGAACTGATGACTGTCATGTCTCTTGTCGCTACTCCGTCAGCCATTCGGACACAAAACCCCAATGTGTTACCAACTGATCTGGCTGCTTTCTGCGAAGGACAGATCGATCTGCTGACCGGTCAGATGGAGGATAATGGTTACTTTATATTGCCTGGTGGAACGCTTGTGTCTGCCCATCTGCAGTTGGCACGCACTTTCGTTCGTCGTGCCGAACGACGTTTGTGGACGTTGCATCGTGCCGATCCGATACCACCAGACATCATGCAATTCGTAAACCGACTGTCTGACCTCTTCTTTACAATGGCACGCTACGAACTGTTTTGCGAAGGCAATGCTGAAGAACGCTGGCACAGCTTTCTATACAAACGAAACAAAAAGGAATCGGAAAATTAATAAAGGGGCATATCCTGCCATGTACCTTTTATTAGTTCGCGGGTAGAGGTAAACCCGGCCTCTTTCAATAACGCAAAAGCCTGTTCACGGCCATCGTTCACCAAGTCGGGATAATGACAATCAGAATTGATCATAACCGGAATGCCCATCTTGCACACTTGTGCTAAGTGCTGCCTATGCGGAAAGAGTTGTTGCTTTTTTTGCAGGTTCTTCGTGTTGACCTCTATCATTAACTCCTTTTCCGCAATCAGTTCGAGGCATTCCATGAGAGGCAAGCGATACCAGTCGGCATCAAACGAGAAATTGGCACAATGCTGTCCGTTCATATAAATTTTATCCATGTGGCCTACAATATCAATACCGCCCGCTTCAACCATTTGAAGGGTGGAGGTAAAGTACTGTTTTACCAAGTGGCGGATATCTCCGTCAAAATAAAATCCGACTGCGTCCTCAAAATCTTTAAACGCCCCGTCAATGCATACCATGTTGTTTTCGGATAACGGTGTGCCCACTGGCAGGAAGTGGATAGAGCCGATGCGGTAATCTAATGGCAATTCGCGAAAATAAGGAATAGAGGCGTTGTAGGTAGAGTCAAGAAAGTCAATCTCTAATCCGGCATAAATTTCCAATCGGTCGGCATACTTTATCTTCAACCGTCCGATCTCTGCCAAATAATCATTCATGTTGTCTTTTGACATATTCCAAAAGGTCTCGAATGGGAGAGGAGAGTGGGACGAAAAGCCGTACGCACGAAA
>JAVVRI010000020.1:0-5955 GCA_036654795.1 Tannerellaceae bacterium | reverse complement strand
TTCGTCCGTCGAAAAACGTACAATGGATGTGATAGTTGCTTAGCTGCATAAATTTGTATTCGATAAAGACAAAAATAGATTATATGATCATATAAAAAGAAGGTGCGCCAAAAAATCTTTGGCGCACACCTCTCTATAAAGGATATGAGGTCTCCTTATTTGATAACTTTCATCTCTTTGCCCACTTTGATAAAGGCGGCAATTGCCTTGTCGAGGTGTGCTGTTTCGTGTCCGGCAGAAAGCTGTACACGGATACGAGCCTGATCTTTCGGTACTACCGGATAGTAGAAGCCAGTAACATAGATACCTTCTTCCTGCATGCGGGCAGCAAAGTCCTGAGACAACTTAGCATCGTAAAGCATTACAGCGCAGATAGCAGACTGGGTCGGCTTAATGTCGAAACCGGCAGCTAGCATCTTGTCGCGGAAATAAGTTACGTTAGCAACCAACTTTGTGTGCAATTCGTCACTTTCCTTCAACATCTTAAACATCTCCAAGCTGGCACCTACAATGGCTGGAGCTACTGAGTTTGAGAATAGATAAGGGCGTGAACGCTGCCGAAGCATGTCGATAATCTCTTTTTTACCGGTTGTAAATCCACCCATTGCACCACCAAAGGCTTTGCCAAGAGTACCGGTGAAGATGTCTATCTTGCCATAGCTATTGAACTGTTCTGCCACACCGTGACCCGTCGGGCCTACCACGCCGGCAGAGTGCGACTCGTCCACCATAACCATTGCGTCATACTTTTCAGCCAATGCGCAAATTTTATCCATCGGCGCTACGTTTCCGTCCATTGAGAACACACCGTCTGTGGCAATAATGCGGAAACGTTGTGCTTGCGCTTCTTGTAGGCAACGTTCCAAATCGGCCATGTCGGCGTTGGCATAGCGATAACGTTTTGCCTTGCAAAGGCGCACACCGTCAATAATAGAGGCATGATTGAGCGAGTCCGATATGATGGCATCCCCTTCGCCCAGCAGCGGTTCGAACAAACCACCGTTTGCATCGAAGCAAGCAGCATACAGGATTGTATCTTCCGTCTTGAAATAATCGGCAATGGCAGCTTCCAACTGTTTATGGATATCTTGCGTACCACAGATAAAACGAACGGACGACATACCGAATCCATGAGAATCCATGGCATTCTTAGCGCCTTGAATAAGACGCGGGTTGTTGGACAGACCAAGGTAATTGTTGGCGCAGAAGTTTAAAACATCACTTCCGGCATTCACTTTAATGTCGGCTTTTTGAGCAGTAGTAATAATACGCTCGTTCTTGTACAATCCGGCGGACTTGATATTAGCCAGCTCACCAGACAAGAATTCTTTGAATTTTCCGTACATAACTTTGTTTTGTTAGTATATTAATGTAATATAAGTATAGCTCTTGTTTATCTACCCTACAAAGTTCACCTTTTTTTTGAAATAAAGGTTCAAAATAGACAAGAAAATTAGTATAAAAGAGTTTTATTCTCTCTACCTTTGCCTCGGAAAGACTTAAATCATAATTAGAACATAATGAAAAATGTATTAGTAATTGGTTCTACCGGACAGATAGGATCAGAGTTAACCATGGAGTTGAGAAAACGTTACGATGGAAGCATCGTAGCAGGTTATATCCCAGGCGCAGAGCCTAAAGGTGAATTGTTGGAATCAGGTCCTGCTGCCATTGTAGACATCACGAACGAACAACAAATAGCTGAGACAGTATCTAAATATAAGATAGATACTATCTACAACTTGGCCGCCTTATTGTCGGCTGTTGCTGAAGCCAAACCTCAATTAGCATGGAAAATAGGTATGGGAGGGCTGTTTAACGTGTTGGAGGTAGCACGCGAAATGAAATGTGCCGTGTTTACACCTAGTTCGATTGGCGTATTCGGTAACAACACCCCCAAAGACAAAACGCCGCAAGATACGATTCGTAACCCCCGCACGATGTACGGCGTAACGAAAGTATCCGGAGAATTGTTGAGCGATTATTACAACATCCGTTTCGGTGTGGATACTCGTTCGGTGCGCTTCCCCGGCTTGATCTCTCACGTAACGCCTCCGGGTGGCGGGACGACGGATTATGCCGTGGACATTTATTATGAAGCCGTAAAAACAGGACATTTTGTATGCCCTATTGCTGCCGGTACTTATATGGACATGATGTACATGCCGGATGCTTTGCATGCTGCTGTACAGATTATGGAGGCTGATCCGACTCGCCTGGTACATCGTAACTCATTTAATATTGCTTCTATGAGCTTCGAGCCCGAAATAATTGCTGCCAGCATCCGTAAATACATTCCCAGCTTGACTGTAGAGTATAAGGTAGACCCGCTTCGTCAGGCTATTGCCGATTCTTGGCCAAACTCTTTGGACGATACTTGTGCTCGCGCCGAATGGGACTGGAAACCGACCTACGATCTGGACAGCATGACGCAAGACATGCTCGCCAAGTTAAAAGAGCGGTTCAATAAATAATTGATTAAATGAATACAAAGAAGCCACCCCAAGCAATTAGGGTGGCTTCTTTGCATATTACCAAACGGTTTCTATCAATAGTATTATAGTTTGTTTCTTAAATAGACTTTAAATCATAATTCAAATGAAAAAACTTTTATTCTCATTTAGCCTACTCGTGCTTATGCTAGGTGTGGTTATGCCCACCATGGCGCAACCGGCACAAAAATTGATTAATGTTGTTGTATCTCCCGACCGTGCGGATTGGAAATACAAGGTAAAGGACAATGTTACGTTCACCGTACAGGTGTTCAAAAATGAAACCTTACTCAAAGGGGTAAACGTAGATTACCAAGTGGGGCCAGAATGCTTCCCTAACGTAATGGAGCAAAATGTATCATTAAAAGACGGCACAATTACCCTGAAATCCTCGATGAAGGAGCCGGGCTTTCTTCGCTGTATGGTCACGGCCAAAATGGATGGACACAGTTATAGGGGAATGGCAACCGTAGCGATAGATGAAGAGAAACTACAACCCCTCACCCTCGAACCAAAAGACTTCGACTCCTTTTGGACAAACGAGATTAGCAAAGCGCGAACAACACCGCTGATGCCCCAAATGACACTGCTTCCTGAGAAATGCACCTCTACGCAGAATGTGTATCATGTTAGTTTCCAAAATGAGAAACCAGGCTCACGTATATACGGCATCCTGATGATGCCCAAAAAGGCAGGTAAGTATCCGGCCTTACTTCTGGTTCCGGGCGCAGGCATCCGTCCTTACAACGGCGCAAACTTTGGCGATGATGTGATCACGTTGGAAATCGGTATCCACGGTTTACCGGTTACTCTGCCTCAGGAGGTATATAACAGCCTTTCCGGTGGTGCTTTAAATAATTATATGGGAATCAATAAAAACAACCGTGACACCCACTACTTCAAACGCGTTTACCTCGGTTGCATACGTGCTGTAGACTTTATCTACTCCTTACCTGAATTTGATGGTAACACGGTCGGTGTTGCCGGAGGAAGTCAAGGAGGTGCCCTCTCCATCGTCACCGCCGGATTAGATTCTCGCATCAAATTTCTTGCCGCTATGTATCCCGCTTTGTGCGATTATGCCGGCTTCCTCAATAAACGTGCCGGAGGCTGGCCTCAATACTTTCAGACAGCCAAGCCTGCACCCGGCGAAGTGGAGACATTGGCTTACTTCGACGTTGTTAACTTTGCCCGCCGCGTCAATGCTCCGGGTTGGTATAGTTGGGGCTTCAATGACGATGTCTGTCCTCCCACCTCTACGCATGCCACCTACAACGTAATACCCGGAGCGAAAGAACTTGTCATCTTTCAGGAAACAGGACATTGGAATTATCCGGAACAAATGGATATCCGTTTTCAATGGTTAAGAAACAAACTATTGTCTATGTAGACGCGGTAACTCTTAACATGCAGTGTATTAGTGGAAAAGCATGGATATTTTGCCCAAAAGCCTATATGCTATTATACTTTTGAGCCGGCTCAAAATTGATTTTGGGCTAGCTGGTAATTACTTTTGAGCTAGCTCAAAATTGATTACCAGCTAGCTAAAAAGTATAATTAGAGTAATGTTTTGATCTAATTATTGGTATAGAAAGTACTAATAGTTTGGACGAATGACTTACAAGGTTCAATCCATCTGCTTTTAAGCTTAAAACTTGATTTTGGTGCGTTGCCATGGCGTATGTTTACTATATTTGAATATAAATCAAACAGAATAGATTATGATAAATAAAAAACAATGTCTAATACCTCTCATGCTATTGTCGGCAGCCCTTTCTTTTGCGCAAAGCAATACGTCAGCCTTACTGCCTATGCCTAACCAAATAGCACAAACTGCGGGAGAAAAAAGTTTTGTACTTACCGCAACGACTGTTATTCGTACAAATCTGCCGCAATCGTCCTTTTGCGTATCGGAGCTTCAGCGCATTCTGCAAAAGAGGACGGGGGTGATGGTAGCGACTAATAATACCTCGCACACTTCGGCGAGATCAGTAATTGAGCTACTATTGGATGCCTCCATTAAGGGTGACGAGCATTATTTGGTGGATATTTCGGCTAGCCATTTAGTGATAAAGGGGGCTACTACCGGTGCAATTTTATATGGCATTATGACGCTCGACCAGCTTCTACTAGGAGACGTTTGCCATACGGCCGCTAAAGAAATTGCTCCTGTTCAAATAAACGACGAACCACGGTTGGAATATCGGGCGTTGATGTTAGACCCTGCACGACATTTTATTCCCATAGACGACATTAAATTCTACATCGACCAGATGGTCAAATACAAATATAACGCTCTCCAGTTACATTTGACCGACGACCAGGGTTGGCGTATAGAAATAAAGAAGCATCCGGGATTGACTAAGACAGGCGCTTTCCGCGATAAACAATCCGGCTCTAACGGTCCGCACAACGGTTTCTACACGCAGCAACAGTTGAAAGATTTGATCCTATATGCAGAGGAAAGAAATATCGAAATAATCCCGGAAATAGACATTCCCGGTCACACCGTTGCCATACTGGCCACTTACCCGGAATTGGGCTGCACCCATACCGACACCATGCCAAAGGTGATGGGGAAGACGGTGGATTTGATGTTATGCGCCAATAATGAAAAAGTGTACGCTGTGTTGGATGATATTATACAAGAAGTGTCTTCCCTCTTCCCCTCCTCTAAAATACATTTGGGAGGTGACGAAGCGGTGATAGAGAAGAATTGGACGAAATGTGAAAAATGTCAGTCGTTAATGAAGCAATTTGGATATACCAAAGAATCGCAGTTGATGAATTATTTCTTTGGTAAGGTGCTGACTTCTGTGGAGAAACAGAATAAGAAACCCATGCTTTGGTGCGAACTAGACAATATACGGATGCCGGCCAACCAGTATCTGTTCGATTACCCCCAAGAGGCAACACTTATTAGTTGGCGAGATGGCCTAACGCCAAAGTGTATTGAGCTGGCAGCCCGGCATGGAAATGATTTGATCTTAGCCCCAGGCGAATATGCCTATCTGGATTATCCACAGTTTAAAGGAGACTTGCCTGAATTTAAGAATTGGGGCATGCCCGTCACTACGTTGGAGAAGTGTTATCAGTTTGATCCGGGTTATGGCTTGCCCGTGACTAAGCAAGCACACATCAAAGGTATTCTTGGCACATTGTGGGGAGAGGCGATAATGGACGTCAATCGACTTACCTATATGACGTTTCCTCGTGGACTTGCTTTGGCTGAAGCTGGCTGGACGCAGATGGAACATCGCAATTGGAATTCATTCAAAGAAAGATTGTATCCTAATTTGACGGACTTGATGAAAGGAGGTGTGTCGATACGTGTACCATTCGAAATTGTGAAAAGATAGAGGAATGATTGCTTCTAAAAAGAAATTCCCTTTCAACATTATGCTGAAAGGGAATCCTTTTTAGTGTGACCGCGACAGGATTCAAACCTGTAACCTGCTGATCC
>JAVVRI010000019.1:0-23335 GCA_036654795.1 Tannerellaceae bacterium | reverse complement strand
AAGAAGGAGAAGTACTGGAGCACAACATGCTGAGCAAATCAGTAGAACGTGCACAAAAGAAGGTGGAAGAAAACAACTTCGGTATCCGTAAGCGTCTGTTGGAGTATGACGACGTGATGAACTCGCAGCGCGAAGTAATCTATACCCGCCGCCGCCACGCCCTAATGGGTGAGCGCATCGGACTGGATGTATTGAACACCATCTACGATACCTCTGCCGCCATCGTGGATCAACATCAGGACGCAGGAGACTATGAAGGCTTCAAACTGGAACTATTCAAAACATTCGCCATGGAATGTCCCTTCAACGAAGAGGACTTCAAGAACAACAAGACGGAAACTGTTACAGACCGCCTATTCGACGAAGCATTGAAGACATTCAAACGCCGCATGGAACGTATGACTGTGGTAGCCAATCCGGTGATCAAACAGGTGTACGAAAACCAGGGCGCCATGTATGAAAACATCATGATCCCTATCACGGACGGAAAGCGGATGTATAACATCTCGTGCAACCTCAAAGAAGCCTACGAAACAGAATGCAAGGCCATTAACAAAGCCTTCCAGAAAGCCATCGTGCTGCATACCATCGACGAAGCATGGAAGGAGCACCTACGCGAAATGGACGAACTGCGCCACTCTGTACAGAACGCCAGCTACGAGAACAAAGACCCATTGTTGATATACAAACTGGAATCATACAACCTGTTCAAGGTAATGGTAGACGTGATGAACCGCAAGACAGCAGCCGTACTGATGCGTGGACAGATCCCCGTACGCGAGGAGCCGACCGAGCAGCAGCAACAACAAATGGCAGCCGAAGCAAGCCGCCAGCGCATCGCCGTTCAACAAGCCACACCGGAGCAACGTCAGGACATGAGCCGTTATCGTACTGAAAAAAACGACATCAGCGGCAACAATGAGCCAGAACAGCGCGCCGAGAAACAAGCGCAACCCAAACAGGAGCCTATTCGTGCCGAGAAACGCATCGGTCGTAACGACCTCTGCCCCTGCGGAAGCGGAAAGAAATATAAAAACTGCCACGGACAAGGACTATAAGCCGACATCCAGAAAAGTCGTTGCCTATTGACAAGTAATTTCAATCAGCAACACAAACAAGAGAGGCAACTAAAAAAGAGAGACGGATAGTTATCGGGGGAAAGACCGATAGCTGTCCGTCTCTCTTTTTTAGTTGCCTAAATAAAACACCACGACTTTTAAATCCCATATCCCTTGCCATCTATCCAAAAATACGTATCTTGCAACCCGTAAATCTAAACACATTCCTCTATGAAAAAGATCGTTATCGCAGTAGATTCCTTCAAGGGGTGCTTGCCTTCGCCAGCAATTGCAGAAGCTGCTTCTGCCGGAATACAAACCGTTTTCCCCTCCTGCCAAATTGTAAAAATCCCCTTTGCCGATGGCGGAGAAGGGACAGTACAAGTACTAACCCAAGCTACGAACGGCCAATTGATAACAACAACCGTAAACAACCCTCTGATGGAGCCGATTGAGGCCACCTACGGTATACTGGGCGACCAAAGAACAGCCATCATCGAAATGGCTGCTGCCAGCGGCCTTACCCTCATCCCTCGGGAGTGGGGAAACGTCATGCACACCACGACCTACGGTACAGGCCAATTAATAGCCCATGCCATCAAACATGGCTGCCAAAACATCCTACTAGGCATCGGTGGTAGCGCGACGAACGATGCCGGCCTCGGACTATTGCAAGCTCTTGGCTTCCGCCTGCTGGACGAAAGTGGAAACGAACTGGGACAAGGCGGAAAGATGATGATACGCGTAGCCAAGATCGAAGCAAACAACATCCTGCCCGAACTATCGACCTGCACCTTCCGCGTCATGACAGACGTCAACAACCCATTCTCCGGCCCTGACGGAGCGGCTTGGGTATTCGGCACGCAAAAGGGGGGCAACCAGACTCAACTCAAACGACTCGACAAAGGCATGAAGCACCTTGCTCAGCTAATCCTCGAAACAACCGGACGAGACATTGACAACATGCCCGGAGCAGGGGCAGGCGGTGGCACGGCGGGCGGATGCGTTGGTTTGCTTGGTGCCACTATCAGCCAAGGGAGCGAGGTTATCAAAGACTACATCGACTTCGACAACCTCGTATCCGGCGCAGACCTGCTAATCACCGGCGAAGGAAAAATGGACGCCCAAACCTTGCAGGAGAAGGCGCCGCTGAGTGTGCTCCACACCGGAATAAAACAGCACATACCCGTCATAGCTATCACCGGAAACATCGGGCGCCAGAACAACGAGCTACTGATGAATGCCGGATTCTCGGCCATCTTCCCCATTCTCTCCCAGCCAACATCACTCGCCGAGGCGATACAACCCGAACGCAGTTATTACCAAATACAACGTACGGTAGAGCAAATATGCAGAGCAATCAGACTAGGAGAAGGAGGATGAAAAAAAAGAGAGGAAGTAATATCATATTGTCATATTATTTCCTTATATTTCACCCCAAATCCATTAAATACTACCATTATGATCATCGGAATTCCTAAAGAGATTAAGAACAACGAGAACCGCGTGGCTTTGACGCCCAGCGGTGCAAAAGAGTTGGTTAAAAGAGGTCATACCGTATATGTACAATATGCGGCAGGAGAAAATAGCGGCTTTGCCGACGCAGCCTATGAAGCAGCGGGTGCAAAGATACTCCCGCTCCTTGAAGATGTCTACCTCACGGCCGAAATGATTGTAAAAGTAAAAGAACCAATCATTGCCGAATATCCACTGGTACGTAAAGGGCAACTCGTATTCACCTACTTCCACTTTGCCTCCGAAGAGATGCTGACGCATGCCATGCTGGACAGCCAAGCCATCTGTTTGGCCTATGAGACCGTAGAGAACGAAGACCACACCTTGCCCCTGCTCTTCCCTATGAGCGAAGTGGCCGGACGCATGGCCGTACAAGAAGGCGCCCGCTTTCTGGAGAAACCGCAAGGCGGAAAAGGCATCCTGCTAGGAGGAGTACCGGGAGTAAAACCGGCAAAGGTGCTGGTACTTGGGGGAGGAGTCGTTGGCTACAGCGCTGCCTTGATGGCAGCCGGACTAGGAGCCGACGTCACAATTGCAGACATCTCACTGCCCCGCTTGCGCTATCTAAGCGAAGTGATGCCCGCAAACGTAAAGACGCTTTACTCCTCAACCTATAATATCGAACAAGAACTGCCGCATACCGACCTTGTGATCGGTGCCATTCTGATACCGGGAGCCAAAGCGCCCCATCTGATCACGCGAAACATGCTCCAACTCCTGCCTAAGGGCAGTGTGCTGGTAGACGTAGCCATTGATCAGGGCGGTTGCTTCGAGACCTCTCACCCCACAACGCATACCGACCCTGTCTTCAGAGTAGACGACATCCTGCATTACTGCGTGGCCAACATCCCCGGAGCCGTGCCGCAAACCTCCACACTGGCATTGACCAATGCCACCCTCCCCTACGTAATCCAACTGGCCGACAAGGGTTGGAAGAAGGCTTGTGCCGACAATGTAGGACTCAAACTAGGTCTTAACGTGGTAGAAGGCAAGGTCGTTTATAAAGCAGTTGCCGACACGTTTGGCCTGCCATACGAACCTCTCCTGAGTGAATAGGATGAAAACGGAAAAGGAGAAAATGCTCTCAGGCGAGATTTACGACTGCGGCGACCAAGAGCTAATCACTCGCTGGCACTACGCCAAACGTTTGCAGCAAGAGTATAGTTTATCCGACACGACCGACAGGGTGAAGTTGGATGCGATCTTAGATAAGTTGCTCGGCTCGCGAGGCGAGAACGTCTGGATTGGCCCTCCATTCTTCGTCGATTATGGCGAGAACATTCATATTGGGAAAAACGTCGAAATAAATATGAATTGCGTCTTTTTGGACTGCAATAGGATAACGATTGGAGACTATAGTGGAATTGGCCCGGGGGTGCATATCTATGCTGTATTCCATCCGGTAAAGGCTTCCGAAAGGTTGCCGGAAGGCAGTAACTTCTGGAAGTCGCAGACAGCACCCGTCTCAATCGGCAAAAACGTCTGGATTGGCGGCGGAGCAATCATACTGCCTGGAGTAACCATTGGCGACAATACCACGATAGGTGCCGGAAGCGTCGTCACCAAGTCCATACCCGCCAATTGCCTAGCCGTAGGGAATCCTTGCCGCGTGATACAAGAGCTATAAAAAACGGCTCGGCAGCAAAAAAAAATGGCTCGGCAGCTATTTTTTTTTGCTGCCGAGCCATTTCTATTTGAATGCCCAGCTATTATTAGGCAAGCATCCGGGCTGATTTATTTTCTATCGGCTTACTTGAAGAAGAAGCGGAAGATGTCGTTTCCGTTGGCATATAGCAAAAGAACGAACAAAAGAGCCATACCGGTCATTTGGGCATACTCCAAAAACTTATCGCTAGGCTTACGGCGAGCTACTACTTCATAAACGAGGAACATCACGTGTCCACCATCCAATGCCGGAATAGGTAAAATGTTCATAAAGGCAAGGATAATGGAAAGGAAAGCCGTCCGTTCCCAGAAAATCTGCCAGTCCCATTCAGACGGGAAAAGGCCACCAATCGTGCCGAAACCACCTAAACTGGATGCCCCCTCTTTGGTGAAGACATACTTCATATCCGTCACATACCCCTTCAACGTATTCACGCCCAGCATCACACCGGCAGGGAAGGATTCGAAGAAACCATACGTACGCGTCGTCGTAGGATAGAGTTCGATAGGTGACATCAGCATAACACCGATCTTTCCAGCCGTATCCGTACGGAGCGTTGCCGTCTGCTCCTGACCGTTCCGATAAAATCCGAGCGTAACCTCAGCCCCTTTATTTGCATCCAGCAACAAGGCAACGTCAGGAAAAGTAGGCGTAAGCTGCCCATTGACCGAAACAATACTATCTTTAGGTTGCAGTCCGGCAAGTGCTGCCGGAGTGTTAGAAGAGGATATCTCACGTATCACCATCGGGAAGCGGTTAGGCGAAGCGAAGCCTTTCTCGTCACGCATGCAACGTTGCATCATGTCTTCGGGTATGGAGATCACTGTCTCGATGCCATCACGCAGGACGGTTACCTGACGGGCGTTTACCACTTGACGGAAGCAATCGCTACCGAAACGTTCCAGCTCCACATTGTCAGCCTTCAGCAAAATATCACCATCGTGGAAGCCTACCTTCTGGAAAGTCTCGCTATAATCCATCCCCATCTTCATATTCTTGAGCGGCAAATAAGTATCGCCCCAAGCAAAGAGCACCATCGAATAGATAAAAAGAGCCAACAAGAAGTTGAACACAACCCCTGCCACCATAATCATCAACCGTTTGCCGGCCGATTTACTACGAAACTCGTAAGGCTGCGGCGGCAAAGCCATCTGCTCCTTATCCATACTCTCGTCTATCATCCCGGAAATCTTACAATAACCACCCAGCGGAAGCCATCCGAGGCCATACTCCGTGTCACTATTCTTTGGTTTATATTTGAATAGCGAGAACCAAGCGTCAAAGAACAAATAAAATTTCTCAACTCTTACCTTATATATCCGGGCAAATATAAAATGCCCAAACTCATGCACAATAACCAATATGGATAAGCTCAGTATGAGCTGTAACGCCTTAATCAAAAATGTCTCCATCTACTATTTAATCTATTTAATTTATGCTTACTTGATAATATTTCGTGCGATTTGCCGTGCTTGGGCATCAGTAGCCACATAATCATCATAGGTCGGGGCAGCGACGAACGTGGCTTTACCCATCGTCTGCTCTATTATTTCACTCATCCGGAGGAAACCGATTTCATCACTAAGGAAAGAGGCCACCGCTACTTCGTTGGCCGCATTCAGTATGCAAGGCATATTTCCACCCCGGCGTACAGACTCGAACGCAAAAGCCAAGTTACGGAAACATTTCATATCCGGCTCCTCAAAAGTAAAAGAACCATATTGCATGAAGTCCAGACGGGGTGCCGAACTCTTCATTCGTTTGGGGTATGAAAAGGCATAACTGATCGGTAGCTTCATGTCGGGAATACCCAGCTGAGCGATCACAGCCCCGTCTTCAAACTGCACCATTGAATGGATCACAGATTGTGGATGTACCACGACCTGCACCTGATCCGGCGTAAGTCCAAACAGCCACTTGGCCTCTATCATTTCGAACCCTTTGTTCATCATCGAAGCGGAGTCTATCGTAACCTTGGCGCCCATGCTCCAGTTTGGATGCTTCAGGGCTTGCGCTTTGGTTACGCGTGCCAACTCGTCCAGCGTCATTCCGCGGAAAGGGCCGCCGGAAGCTGTCAGCAATACCTTCTCCACCGGATTCTCCCACTCCCCTTGCAGGCATTGAAAGATAGCCGAATGTTCGGAATCGACCGGCAGGATAGGCACTTTATATTCGACAGCCAAAGCCGTAATCAGTTCGCCGGCTACGACGAGCGTCTCTTTGTTGGCGAGCGCAATGGCCTTACCGGCCTTAATGGCAGCAATGGTAGGCTTCAGGCCTGAGTAGCCGACCATTGCCGTCAGCACAATGTCAATCGGCTCAAACTGCACCACCTGCGCAATCGCATCCGAACCCGCCCAGACCTTGATGGGAAGATCTTCCAAAGCCTCCTTTAGTTCGGGATATTTCTGCTCGTTGGCGATCACTACCACTTCAGGCATGTATTTACGCGCCTGGTTTATCAATAAATCCACCTGATTGTTGGCAGTCAGAGCATACACTTCAAAAAGATCCGTATGTTCACTAACGACCTCCAATGCCTGCGTCCCAATGGAACCGGTAGAACCTAATATGGCAATTTGTCTTTTCATGTTTTTATTAAAAAGCAATGTATTCTTCCGGATTGACCGGGATACCCTTATACCATAGCTCAAAATGCAGATGTGCGCCAGTGGAGAGTTTTCCGGTGTTACCTATTAACGCAATCGCTTCGCCGGCCACCACATGGTCGCCCGCCTCCTTTAGTAAAAGTTCGTTATGTTTATAAATAGAGAGAAATCCATTCTTATGCTGTACCTGAATCACGTTACCATAATTGACATCGAAACCTGTAAAGACAACCGTCCCATCCAAAGTAGACAGCACACTCTCTTTGAGAGCTGCCGTAAGATCTACCCCAAAATGGTGGATATCCGATTCGTAATGCGAAGAGACTACCCCGTTGACAGGCTTATAAAAGAATACCCCGTCCACAGGAACCGGATGGGTGTTCAGGACAGTCAAGTTATACTTTTCATCCTCCGCAAAGCTCTTGACGAAAGCCAACTCTTCCTTACTACGAGGAATTTCGAAATTAGGATTCGCGTAGGACAGCGAATCTATCTGGCGGATAGAATCTAGCTCTATTGTGCCGGACAAAATACCAGATACATTCTCCAGATAGAGGGATTGCACAGCAATCATCTGCTCCAGCGAATCAGTCCGAATGGCATTCTGTATGATTTCTTTACGCACCTCCACGTCCAAATAACCGGGCAGGTAGTTGCGTATCGGCGTCTTTATAATAATAAGCGCGGTAATGGTAATCAGCAAAATGGCAAAGATTGCCAAAGTGGCAAATGCAGACAACTGAGAGAGCCGGAAAGACCATACCTCTTCCAATGTCCCTTCATTAAAGAATGATAGTTTGTATTTAAATCGTATCCGGTGCCAGAACGATTTTGTATTCTTACGCTGCTTTCGTGTCATCTTCGTATCTTAAATCGCAAAAGTAGCAAAAACCGCTTCGCCACAGGCATAGTTTACGGTAATTAACGTTTCTATAACTCCAACAAACCTTTCGGAATGCTAACAGTCAGGTGTTTCTTGTCATGATCAACATCAAGGATAAACTCTTCAACGGCCGGAATCAGTAGCTCCTCGCCATCGTGATCAATTTGAAGAAGGACGTTGAGGGTGCTTTCATCCACATCCGTAATAACGCCCAAGTCGCCATGCTGCTGATCGGTAACGGTGTATCCGATAAAGCTATCCCAGGTCATATCTCCCACCAAGTCGCCATCCACAGCATCCAAGGGATAATACACATCCCGGTTTACAAACTCGCGGGCAGCCTCTTCGCTATCCACGTTTTCCAACTTCAGCAAAGTAACGGTGTCGCTTTTATAACGATACTCCTCAATAAAGAAAGGAACCAAGATGCCATCTATTTCGCATACTATGTATGGATCGTCCGATTCATCGAACACATCACTGGTTGTAATCAGTGAGATTTCGCCTTTAATCCCATGCGGTTTGGCAAACTGGCCTATCTTGAAGACCTCTTCTTTCTTTATCATAATGGAGACGGAGTTTATTAAAGTCGTGTAATACGTGCGCCTAGACTGTTTAGGCGCTGGTCAATATTCTGGTAACCGCGGTCTATCTGGTCAATGTTATGAATGTGGCTGGTACCTTCTGCACTCATGGCGGCAATCAACAAAGCAATGCCGGCACGAATGTCAGGCGAAACCATGGCAGAACCTCTCAACTTGTAGCGATTGCCCAACCCGATCACCGTAGCCCGATGCGGATCGCAAAGGATAATTTGTGCCCCCATATCAATCAGTTTGTCTACAAAGAAAAGACGGCTCTCGAACATCTTCTGATGAATCAGCACACTACCCACTGCCTGAGTAGCTACCACCAGAAAAACGCTGAGCAAGTCAGGCGTTAGTCCCGGCCAAGGAGCATCGGCGATGGTCATAATAGAGCCATCAATAAAGGTGTCGATCTGATAGGAATCGTGCGTAGGGATATGGATGTCGTCTCCCTGCTGCTCAACGGTAATACCCAAGCGACGGAAGGCGTCCGGGATAATTCCCAGCTTATCGTATCCTGTGTTTTTAATTGTGATATCGGAACCGGTCATGGCAGCCATACCGATAAAGCTGCCTACTTCGATCATATCCGGCAGGATGGTATGCTCCGTTCCTTGCAGTGCCTCTACTCCTTCTATCGTCAATAGGTTCGAACCAACTCCGGAGACGTGCGCTCCCATCCGGTTCAACAGGATTGAAAGTTGTTGTAGGTAAGGCTCGCAAGCTGCATTATAGATCGTCGTTACGCCCTCTGCCAGCACAGCGGCCATTAATATATTGGCTGTTCCTGTCACTGACGCTTCGTCCAGCAGCATATAAGCTCCTTTCAAACGTTTTGCAGCGATCTCGTACAACTGCCGTTCGGCGTCATAGTTAAAGCAGGCACCCAACTTTTGAATACCGACAAAATGCGTATCAAGGCGACGGCGACCTATTTTATCGCCTCCCGGCTTCGGAATCATTGCTCTGCCAAAACGGGCAACAAGCGGACCCACAATCATCACTGAGCCCCGAAGGGAACCGCTTTTACGCAAGAAATCATCTGTTCGTAAATAGTCCATGTCCACGGCATCTGCTTGAAAAACATACGTACCTGCAGCAGGATGCTCTACCTTCACCTGCATGTCTCGCAACAATTGGATCAGATTGTTTACATCTAAAATATCAGGAACATTATGGATTATCACCTTTTCAGGCGTAAGCAGCACAGCACAAATCACCTCCAGCGCCTCATTCTTGGCACCCTGCGGTATGATCTGCCCCGACAACCGGCAACCTCCTTCTATTACGAATGAACTCATCGGCCTTTACGTGTAAAGTTTCTGCGATTACTATTGCTGTTGCTATTGCTATTATTGTTTGTCGGCATATTACGTGCCAAGATGTCGCGACTCTCAGTCAGACGATGCACATCTTCAGAAAGTACAATTTGACCTTCTGATAGTTCGCCCAGATCTTTAAAAATCTTTCGGTCATCCACTGATTCTTTATTCCAAGTAAGGAAAGACTTCTTCATCTGATTGGCAAGCATACGAATCAACTGCGTCTTTTCGCCGCCTTCCTCCAGCTCAGTAGCCTTACGGATCATCAGTTCAAGTGTTTTACCATAATGACGATAACGAATACGATTAATATTATACACGATGCGCGGCGGACGGGCATAGAGATTTTCCTTCTTGATAATTTCGTACGGATAATCAATATCCAGCTTAAAGTCGGCCATAATAGCCAAGTGATCCCACAGAATGTGCTTAAAGTCGTTCACGTCCCGCAAGTGAGGAAACATATTTCCCATAATGTTAATAATGCTGTTTGCACAACGCTTACGTTCTTCGCGATCCTCAATGGCAACGCAGTAGTCCACCATATTCTGAATATTACGACCATATTCCGGTAGGATTAACCGTTTACCTTCTGTATTATATTTCATTGTTCTTTTTTTGTTTACACGGCAAATTTACGCATTTTAATTGACTATATAGAGCGCTTCAGCAAAATTCCATACATCCCTCTCCTCTTACTGATTATTTTTAACGTTCTATTGCCCCCATTCATTACGTACTAGACGGTTGTTGAGGTTGGTTCTATTATTTGCTCAATACTTCTTCCAGTGTTTGTTTCAGACAAGCAATGTCCTCGTCTGTCGTGTCCCAGGAGGTAACAAAGCGGACTTCTGATGTCTCCTCGTTCCAGAAATAAAAGAAATACTTCTTCAATAGTTCGCGCGCTGCCCCGATCGGCATAGTGAAAAAGAGCTGGTTCGACTGGATTCGTTGCGTGAAGTGTATTTGCGAGTATTGTTTCAATATTTCAGCCAGTTGCAAGGCGCGGTTATTTGCTTTGGTTGCGTTTTCAAGCCAAAGATTATTCTCCAGATAGGGGATAAATTGTGCCGAAAGATAACGCAATTTTGAGGCTAGCTGTGCGGATTGTTTGCGGAAGTATTGTACGTTACGAGTTATTTCAGGACGGAAAGAGATGACAGCTTCCCCCATCATCATACCATTCTTTGTACCACCAAAACTAAGAATGTCTACGCCGGCATCTACCGTCAGCTCCTTCATCGTACAGTTCAGGTAAGCGCAGGCATTAGCGAGCCGGGCACCATCCATGTGCAGGTACATACCGTGTGCATGTAGCAAATCAGCTATTGCCTTTACTTCGGCAATTGTATAGATCGTTCCCAGTTCGGATACTTGCGAAATATACACCGCTCCGGGTTGCGAATGATGGCAAATGCCGAAGTTATGCAGATGTGGCCTGATCAGCTCCGGCGTCAACTTACCGTCCGTAGTAGGAATAGTTACCAACGCACAACCTGTCATACGTCCCGGAGCGCCGCATTCATCTACATTTATATGTGCCGTCTCAGCACATATAATACTATTAAACGAACGAGTAATCGACTGCAAAGCTACCGAATTTGCACCGGTTCCGTTAAACACAAAGAATGAATCGGCAACTCCGCCAAAGACTTCTTTTATTTTATTGGCTGCCGCTTCCGTCCAAGGATCATCGCCATATCCTACTGCATGATTGTCATTTGCTTTTAATACCGCATCCAGTATAGATGGATGTACACCCGAATTGTTGTCACTTGCAAAACTTCTCATTTTCTTCTATAATTTTGAGCCAAAAGTACAGATTAATTTAGAAAGTGTAGTGCTTATTCTTTAGATTATTTCGTTTCTTCCGTAACATCATTAGGCTCCACGGCATCGGGCTCCGCCGTTGGTTGCACTCCATTTATGCTATCCAACAAATACTTTCCGGTTTTAAAGTGAACAATCGTACGCGGTTTAAAGACTACAGGAGCACCTGTCTTGGGGTTACGCACTAAGCGCTCGCTCTGATCACGGGGTGAAAAAGTTCCAAAACCTTGCAACTTTAAATCTTCCCTCATTGTCATGCGTTCCATTACAATCGTCTGAAACAGATTGACAATCCGATAGGTCTCATGTACATTAAGGCCACTACGAGAGGAAAGTTCTCTCACAAATTCAAGTTTATTCATTATAAAATAACATTAAGTTTATTGGCATTTAACAAAAGCGATTTCAGCAACACCTAAAACCCTCTATAACACTTATACAAAGTTAATTAAATTGATTTATATAAAAAAGGAATATCTAATATATTTCTCACTACTTATTATTGATTTATACGTCGAGCATAGGAATAACGTCCTTTCTTTTCCGAAACCGTGCCATACTCAATGGCTCGCACCGGGCAACGATGGATGCAGGCTAGGCATTGCACGCAGCCTTCAGCCGCCCAAACGGGCAGCTTCTTCTCGGATAGGGTGATCGTACCCGTGGGGCACAGCTTGGCGCAAACACCGCACGAAGTACAACTACTGGTTACGCGGAAAGACTTGCTTCGCATGGCAAAGTGGACAAAAAGAGGATAGATCAATCCGCTTTTCAGCGAAGCCAGGCTGCCGGGATGATATAACTCAACAGCTGCCTTTCCACTACGGATGGCCTCCACAATAGCAGCTACACGGACGGGGGCTTGCTCCAACTTCCGACGTTCCACTTCCGGCGCGTCCACATCAAAGCCGGGCAGGAGGATGTAATTGTTCGGCATCTGTACAGAGAAGCTATATGTCAGCGTCAAACCCCGCTTGAGCAGTGCTTTGCGCATCTTTGCGTTCGCGTAACCGCAGTCATCACCACAAGTACAGACCGAATAAACGGATTGCCCTTGATAGCCACTAAGCCGTAAGCGCTCGATAAACCGCAGCATCAACACCGCCGGCCCCCATGAATGGATGGGGAAAACAAAAAGTACCCGCTCCTCCGGCCGAAGCGGATAAGTTAATGTTTCGGCATCACCACGCAATGCCTCCGCAATGGAGATTAAAGATTCGTCCAGCAATGCGCCCAGCGCCTTCGCTACCGATAGCGAATTTCCTGTTCCGGTAAAATAGAATATCATCTTACTTTATATTTTAGTTCTATCGACAAATATAGAGAAATAAAGGCAATAACCTACAATTCCAGATCCCAAATACCGGCACTTTTCTCTAATTCCACCAGCGCAGCACTGTGGCTAAAGAGGGTTTCGATGTATTGGGACTGCACGCCGTCGTAGGTACGTTGCGCATCCAGCACTTCGAGCAGGGAGACTTCGCCCCGGTTGTAGCTATAGGTTTTACCGTCCAGCACTTCGCGCGCCTTGCTGAGTAGGCCGTCTTCGTAACGCCTGACCTGTTCGCTGAGGGACTGATAAGTGCGAAAAGCCTGCATCACCTCTACCTCCACTTGCAACAAAGCCTGACGGTATTGCGTCTCAGCCTGCTGCTCACGATAGCGCGCAGCGCGCACAGCTCCTTTGTTGAAGTTAGAGAAGCGAAGCGGTATGGCAATGCCTGCCGTTACGCCCGTAAAGGGCGGCGCGGGTGCCTCTTCGTTATGCACACGCGTGTTATGGGCAACGGCCAGTGAGAGATCTACGTCCGTATTTCGTTCCCGGCGAGCCACCGTCAACGCACGGGCAGCTACCTCCCGATTACGAAGGGCGGCGACAAGGTCGGTACGATTCGTCGTTGCAGAAGCGATGAGATCGGCGAGTACAAAGGGACGTGCCGGTATGCGAAGGGTGGCAAGGGGTTGGTAAAGGCTATCTTGCGTAGCCGATCCGGTCAGCAGGCTGAGGTTGACAAAAGCGCTACGTAACTCTGTCTCGGCTTGCAGCAATTCGTTACCGATGATGCCAGCCTCTAGGCGACTTTGCGTGGCGTCTACCTCCATAATCTTGCCGAGTCGGAAACGGATGCTGTCACTCTTGGCCAACGTACAGATATTCTCGTACGCATTCTGTTTCACTTTATACAGTTCGTTTTGCTTCAACGCTTCGAGATAGGCCAACGTGGCTTCGGCGCGAAGGTTGCGAAAGTAATCCTCCAACAAAGCGCGCGTCAACGCCCCTTCGCTTCGTGCCAACGCAATACCGGCACTTCGTTTACCAAAGGTGAACGTTTTGCTTAGTTCCACTTCGAGCCCCTCGCCCATCTGCAAACGATGCTCTTCGTTATTGGAGTAGGAGACGGAGAGGTTGGGATCGTTGAACACTTTGGCTGCTGTCAGCTCCGCTTCAGCTATCGGGAGGTTCAGCCGTTCGGCGGCATAGGAAAGGTTACCCTCCGTGACCCGCTCCATATAGTGACGATAAGTGAGCGGCACCAACTCTTGCGCCGACAGCCCTCCTCCGGTTAGGAAGAGGAGGGAGAGTATCCCTATATATTGTTTGATTGACATCTTATTCTGTTTATTTAGATTGTATTTGAGTGATTGTATTTGTATCTTCCGCATCAACCTCTTTCCCTTCGTAGCGACGCTCAATCATATAATAGAGCGTGGGCAGGGCATAGAGGGTAATGACCGTAGCAAACAGCAGTCCGTACACAATGACAGTAGCCAGCGGACGTTGCACATCCGACCCGATCCCCGTACTGAGCGAAGCGGGCAGCAGACCGAGTACCGCCACCGTTGCCGTCATCAGTACCGGACGAAAACGATGGCGCGTACCGGTTATGACAGCATCCTTCAGCTCATACCCCCGCTTACGCAGGTTGTTGATGTGCGAAATCATAATGACCCCATTCTGGATAGCCACCCCGATCAGGGCAATAAAGCCAACGGCAGAAGAGACGTTCAGCGTCATCCCCCGTACGTTCAGCGCCAGCATACCGCCAAAGAGTGCCAGCGGCACAACGCCCATCATCAGCGCCGCCTGACGAAACTTGCCACACGCAGCAAAGAGCAGCAACAACATAATGCCGAGCGCAAGCGGCACAACGGCAGCCAAGCGGTTATAGGCACGGTGCTGATTCTCGAACTGGCCAGCCCATTTCAGTTGGATCGTTTCGTGGGGATACGTCACCCCCTGCTCTATCTTCCGGTTCGCTTCGGTGAGGAAGGTGGTCAAATCCGCCCCGCGGAGGTTGAGGCGCACCATGACGTAACGCTTATTCATCTCCCGTGTGATGGTACTGGCGCCAGTCGTCATCCGTACATCTGCTACTTGCGAGAGGGGGATCTTCGTGCCCGAACCCGTCGTTAGCAGCAATGAGCCAATCCGCTCCGGCGAATTGCGGCTGGCATCGTCGAAGCGACAGATCACGTCGTAACTCTTGCTACCCACAAAGATCTGCGAGATAGAAGCACCACCAATGGCCAACTCGATCAGATCCGCCACATCAGAGACATTCAGTCCGTATTGTGCGATCCGGTCACGGTTGGCAATGATCTGTAACTGGGGCAAAGGGGGCTCCTGCTCCACGGCCACATCGGCGGCACCGGGTATATCTTTCAACACGCCGACCACCTGTTCGGCTATGTGTCGCGTTTCCGCCACATCGTCGCCATAGATTTTAAGTGCCAAGTCGCTGTGTGTACCGGCAATCTGATCCATCACCATGTCAATAATGGGCTGAGAGAAGCCGACGGAGTAACCGGGCATCGTGGATAGGCGTGCGGACATCTCCTCAATCAGATCCGCCTTCGTCTTGCCACCTTTCCATGTATTATAGGGTTTCAGACCTACGCCACACTCCACATGGGAGAGCGAGAAGGCCTCTGCCCCCTCATCGTCACGACCTACTTGGGTCATTACGTAAGACACTTCGTCGAATGTTTTGAGCGTACGGCGCATCTCGGCAGCCATCTCTTTCGACTTGTCGATAGAAACGCCCGGAGGCAATTGCACCTGTATCCAGACAGAGCCTTCGTCCAGTGGCGGCAGGAAGTCCTTACCCACCGTATAACTCAGCACACCCGCCAAGACGAGGATCACCCCAAGTGGTATCATCATCCGACGGGGATGCCCAATGAGACGCACCGTCTGGTTATGATAGCCCGTAGCCAGCTTCTCCAACCAACGGTTATGATAGATCTTTCGCGGCTTCCGGTACGCATAATAGGCCAGTCCGGGTATCAGGAAGAGCGCCACGGCAAGCGCACCCAGCAAAGCGTAGCCCACCGTGTAGGCCATTGGGGTAAATAGTTTCTTCTCAATATGCTCGAAAGCAAAGAGCGGCAAGTAGGCCGTAATGATAATCAGCGTAGAGAAAAGGATCGGGCGGGCTACCTCCGTGGTGCGATGAAGGATAGACTCCTCCGTCAACAGCTCGTCCGGATGGCGTTCCCGCTTTTTAAGGATCGTCTCCATCATCACAATGGCGCCGTCCACCAAGATACCAAAGTCGATGGCGCCCAACGAAAGCAGATTGGCAGGAATATTCGTTGTGTGCATCAAGATAAAGGCAATCAGCAGCGAAAGCGGTATGGTCAGTGCCACAAGCAACGCCCCGCGCCAACTGCCCAGAAAGAGGATCAGCACCAGTACCACCAGCACCATACCTTCAAAAAGGGTGTGCGAAACGGTGCTCAGCGTTGTGTTGACCAGCTCCGTCCGGTCCATAAAGGGATGGATGCGGGTACCTTCGGGCAGGATATTCGTGTTTAGCTCGTCGACAGCCGCATGCACATCGGTCAGTACCATCGAAGGGTTCTCGCCACGCAACAGCTGGACGATGCCCTCCACACCGTCCGAATAGTCGCGCAAGTGGTCGGTGAAGCCAAGCACACCTTTGCGCTCCAAGCTACCATACTTCAATTTGCCAAGGTCGTTGAGGTAGACCGGTACACCGTTCACCGTCTTGATTACGATACGCCCCAAGTCGTCCAAGTCTTTTACCAGACCAATGCCGCGAATGACGTAGCTCAGGTCGCCACGTGTCAGCATGCTGCCACCGGCATTGACGTTATTTTTCTCCACCTTTTCGGTGATGTCGGCCAGGCTGATGTCATATTGTTCCAGCTTGTGCGGGTCTACTTCTATCTGATACTGGGTCGTGATGCCGCCAAAGTTGCTTACATCCGCTACACCCGTCACCTGTTTGAGGCGGGGGATGATCACCCATTTATGCAAATCCGTCAGTTCGCGTAGGTCGAGGTGGTCGCTCTCCAACACATACCGAAAGATTTCTCCGGTAGGAGACGTCAGAGGATTCAGGCCAGGCACTGCGCTGTAAGGCAGCTCCACATCAATCAGCCGCTCCTGTACCCGCTGACGCGCCCAATAATCCTCCACCCCATCGTCGAAGACCAGCACCACCGTGGAGAGGCCAAAGGTGTTTTTACTACGCATCACGCTCAGTCCGGGCAGACCGTTCATCGCCCGTTCGATAGGAATACTAATCTGCTGCTCAATCTCCTCGGCAGCCAAACCGGGCACTTGCGTAACGACTTGTACGGTCGTGTCGGCAATGTCGGGATACGCATCAATAGCTAGCTTCGTCCAAGCATAATACCCCAGGACGGCCATAAACAAGAATAGCACGAACACCAGACCTCGCCGATGTATCGCTGTGTATAATAATTGTTTCATAGCTCAGGCTTATCGTGCGTCAAGTAAATAAAAAGCACCGACAGTAATTATCGTATCGCCCGCCTTTAGTCCGGAGATGATCACGGTTCGTCCACCTTCAGTAGTACCGGTAACTACCGGTTGCTTGCGGTAACAATTATTGCCGAGCGAGAGGAGTACGTAGGGGCTGTCCTCTTGTTGCAGGATGGCAGCCGTAGGGATGCGGATCGCCTCCGTCTCACGGTCGCTTAAACGGACGGTGCCATACATGGCGGGCTTCATCAGTCGGGCGGTATTGTCGCAAGCAATCAATACTTCTACTGAGCGAGTCGCTTCGTCCAACATTTCGCTGATATGATAAATCTTTCCGGTAAGCGGCTGATCGGGCAAAGCAACGAGGCGGATCTCCACCTGATCAAGGTTCTTCACCAAGCTCAAATCCTTTTCCTTGACATGGGCAACAACCCACACCTCCGTCAGATTAGCAATCACAGCTACCGGCTCGGCATCTTCGCGAATATACTGCCCCAGCACGATGCGATCTGTCACCACCTCGCCTGCGATGGGTGAGCGTACCGTTAAAGGTTGCCCCAGTACCAGCTCTTCGGGCTTCATCTGAAAGACCATCAGGGCTGCCGTGGCGTTCTCGTAATCTTTCTTTTTCAATTCGTAATTCACTTCAGCCTCTTCCAGCTCCTTCTGCACGCCGACGTGGTTTTGCAGCAGGTCTTTCTCGCGCTTCAGGCTCTTTTGCGCCAGCTCCATCTCTTGCCGCGCTTGGTAATAGGCTTTGCCGGTTTCAAAGAAGGAGGGGGAACTAATCTCGAAGATCGGACTGCCCGGTGCCACCTTCTGCCCCAGACGAACGAAAGACTTCGTGATCCGTCCGGCAAAAGGGGAAGCTACCTCTGCATAATGGGTAGGGATTGCCCGCACCACACCGGAGGTGGCAAACTCCATTCGGTAGAGCTCCTGCTTCACCACTTCTGTTTGTAACTCTTTTAGGATAGGAGACGCCGCCCCTACCACCACCGTGTCGCCACGCAGACTGACGCGATTTGCCACGCCCTCCTCTTGTTTCTTATTTCCGCAAGAAGCGATAACCACTGCTAACAGCAATGATAACAATATATGTTTCATTTTCTGATTCTATTATAGATATGTAAAAATTCTGACGCAAAGCTTTTGTTTCGTTTTAGATGAATGGCGTGCTATTTCGAGGTGTCAAAACGTCGCAATGACTTTATGCGGTCATCGGTATGACTTGGAAAAGTCATCGGTATGTCCATATCGGGTTTTCCTTCGAAAAAGAGCGCATTCGTTTCATGCAAAGCATACATCCTTTTTGGGTAAAGCATGCATCCTTTTTCCGAAAAGCATGCATCCTTTGTGTAAAAAGCATGTATGCTTTTCAGATAAGCGTATCTACAAACAGGGAGGGGCGCGCAGTTGAGGAGCGTGGAGCGCACGCAGCACCATTGGGTAAGAACCACTCGACACGAAAATAGTCAGCAGCAACCAGCTGACCGCAGCCAAAACAGAAACAACAAGCGGCTCGAACGCCAGCTCATTGAGTTGCTGAATGGTATTAAAGGCAATAGCCGTATGGTTGTGATGAGGCTCTTCTCCCGTGCCGGGCAGGTAGGGGTGCGAGTGGGTAATGCTATAATTTCGGAAATGATGCGTATGCGTAAAGGCCGTGCCTCCTACATAGTAACTCACAAAGAGCACTATCAGCAGAAACTTCACTAGTGTACTACGCATCGCCTTCATTTTAAACAAGTCTATTTTCAAGTGCAAAATTAGATAAAAAATGCCATTTATAGGCAGGTAATGATAAGAAAACAATTTTCACAGCCAATTTTAGCTGATCAATGACGACTCATGCGCAAAAGATAGAAGATTGCACCCGTTCAAAATAAATAGAATTTATATAGGATTGTACATACAAAATGAATAACTTTGTATGTAAGGTCATAACTACAAAGTTATGAAGCATACTAAAAAATAAAGGAGTTGGTCTTCTCGATTCAATATATGATCCTAAAAAGTTTGCTCCGGAAGGTGTGCAGAAGAACATTTTAGAGCTATTAGCACTGAAAATGTGAAATATGGAGTGGTGAGTTCGTATAATGAGTTACTAAATATAGTTAGATAAATATGAAAAAAAGAGTACTTATTTGTGTGCTGCTGGCTGGTATGACTACAGCCTTCATGCAGGCACAGGATGCTGCTGTAAAGAAGATTATCGAAATCGGTCAGAACGATAATCAAGTAATGAACCATCTGGACATACTATCCAATCGTATAGGCGGACGCCTGATCGGATCGGACGCCTATGAGAATGCAGTAGAATGGAGCGCATCCAAGTTCAGGGAATGGGGACTTCAAGTAGAATTGCAAGAGGCTGGTGTTATGCCGGTAGGCTTCAACCGTGGCCCATGGTTCGGTAAAATATTAGGGGAAGAGGGGATGAATCTGCACTTCGTTACCCCCTCATACAGTTCCGGTACGAAGGGACTGCAACAAGGCCACGTAGTATTAGAACCCCGTACGCAAGAGGAATTCAACCGAATGAAAGGACAACTGAAAGGTGCTTGGGTACTAATCGGTGGTAGCAACAACGGCTGGGCGATTGAGCACTCTGCACATGCCGACTCACTCCGCGCCGCCATCATAACAGAAAACAACAAGATCAGTGAGCAAAACAACGCCATCGAAGAGGCTAACTGGACGAATAAGACCAACACCCCGCTCCTCCCCTACAAGGAAGAGCCGGCTTTGTTCTATAAAGAGATGTGTCAGGCTGGTATTTTGGGCATCATCCAATCCTCTACCGTGCCACTACGTGCGCTTTACGATAAGATGGTCGTAAAAGATCCGACAATGAACTTCGACAAGCTGCCCACCGTTCCGGACATTAAGTTGGACGAACATCAATATGCCGTCATCCGTCAAATGGCGCAGGAGCGGCGCAGCTTCCTGCTCGAATTTGACATTCGCAACCATTTCAAACCGGGACCTGTAAAGTGTTACAACGTTGTTGCCTCCATCAAAGGCAGTAAATATCCGAACGAATATGTCATGGCAAGCGGTCATCTGGATGCTTACGACGTGGCAACCGGTGGAGTAGACGACGGTTCCGGCGTAACACCGGTAATGGAAGCTGCCCGCATGATCATGAAAGCCGGTGGCAAACCCAAACGCACGATGCTCTTCTGCCTCTTTGCCGGCGAAGAGTTCGGGCTCCTTGGCGCTACCGCATGGTGTAAGACGAATGCAGACAAGCTGGATAAGATATCCAATCTTTTTAACCGCGACGGCGGACCAACCCCTCCGGTTGGCCTCAACGTACCGAAAGCCATGTACGATGACTTTGCCCGCATCTCAGAACCCATCAATAGTATCAACCCGGACTTTCCCTTCACCCTCAAAGTAGTAGAGCCTCGCCGCAAACCAAAAGTAACAGGAGGTACGGATGCTTCCGTATTCACCGTAGCAGGGGTGCCAACAATCGGCTTTGTTACCCGCGATGTAAAAGGATATAACTTTAGTTACGATGAAATATGGCATACCGAACGCGACCTTTACACCAAAAGTATCCCCGAATACCAGCAGCATGCCGCCACAGTTACCGCTATCATCACTCTAGGCGTAGCCAACTTGGACAATCAACTTTCCCGTGAAGGGCTGTATGAGAAAGAATAAATAAGACACTCCTTTTACACTTGTCCGCTTAGGGTATCGGACAGGTGTAAAAGAGGGGGTGTTTATGATGCAATCAAAAGACTTTCGTACCCTTACCCAGATGCATCTCGGATGCTTGCGTGATAACGACTTGCTTTACACCGGCATCAATGGCTTGAAAGGAATTTTCGAGCTTAGGAATCATTCCACCCTGAATAACACCTTGCTCCACATACCGGGCAAAAGCAGCACGGTCTATTTCCGGAATCACACTCTCGTCATCGTTCTCATCCTGTAAAACGCCCTTTTTCTCGAAGCAGAACATCAGCGTTACGTCAAAATGTTTGGCCAATGCTTTAGCAGCCTCACCGGCAATCGTGTCGGCATTGGTATTCAACATATTTCCCTGCTTGTCGTGCGTCAAAGGAGCCAGCACAGGCACCACCCCTTGATGAATCAGAGAAGCCAGCAAATCGGCATTCACCTCCTTTACATCCCCAACAAAGCCATAATCCACATCCACAACAGGGCGTTTTTCAGAACATATTAGGTTCATATCCGCCCCCGTCAAGCCCAAAGCATTGACACCACAGGCCTGCAAACCAGCAACAATATTCTTATTTACTAGTCCGCCATACACCATTGTTACAACTTTCAGCGTTTCAGCGTCCGTAATACGACGTCCGTTCACCATCTTGCTTTCAATCCCCAATTGGGCTGCCAACTTCGTAGCTGAGCGGCCACCACCATGCACTAGCACCTTATATCCCTCAATTACAGAGAAGTCATGAAGCAGATTGCGAAGCGTATCCTCCTCTTCAACAATCTTTCCGCCCACCTTAACCAGCGTAAGTTTTTCTTTTTTTATCATTTTGTAAATATTTATGCTGCAAAGTTACTAAAAAAAGAAAGATTTGTCTACTTTTGCATCATCCAACGCGGTAGTAGCTCAGTTGGTAGAGCATCAGCTTCCCAAGCTGAGGGTCACGAGTTCGAGTCTCGCTTACCGCTCCTTTGATAATCCTGAAAGTCAGACAGTTGACATTCAGGATTTTTTCTTTACAGAGTGTTTAGTTTGGACGATTACAAACGGTTTGAGGACTACCATGTAAACCAAGATGTAAACCGAAAATTGCTTATGAATGCTTCTATTTCAGTAGTTTGCTACAAATCTAAGACACTATCAAATGGTGAATGTCCTCTAATGCTCCAAGTTTCCAAAGGAGGAAAACGTAAATACCAAAGTTTAGGCATATCAATTAAACCCAGCCTTTGGGATTTCACAAAGAGTAAGCCCAAACCCAACTGTCCTAACAAAGATTATATCCAGAAGATTATTCTTGACAAACAAGCAGAGTTACAACAACGAATGCTGGAATTGAACTCTGAACATAAAGAATACACAACTGCCACATTATTAAATGACGAGAACAATAAGTTTGAACTTAAAACGGCTCTGAAGCGAAAGTTGACAAAAGAAGGAAGTCAGTTGTACGCTAATATCGTACAACTGAAAATGCCTTCCTGATTATAAAATGGGGGGCTGCATGTATGCAAATAAAATTCTCTTTCTTTCTTTTATAATCAAAACAAATAGCCTACATTTGACAAATTATATAGTCAACAATACAAATTGTCAGAATTATGAGCAAGGGGTTTATAGTTAGAAAGTTAGGGGCTGAAATACTTGATTCGGCACAATATTATCATGTTATTACCATTACCGGACCTCGGCAATCAGGTAAAACGACCCTATGTAAAGAGCTGTTTCCCAATCTGCCTTATGTGAATCTGGAAAATATAGAATCTCTGCTAATGGTTGAACAAGATCCTGTCAAGTTCATAGCGAGCCATCCGAACGGTGTAATCATAGACGAAGCTCACCACTTCCCGACAATCTTCTCTTATATTCAGGTGGCTGTCGATGATGATATTTACAAAGGAAAAAAAGATCGCAAATTCATTGTAACCGGGAGCAGTAATTTCACCCTATTGGAAAACATCACTCAATCCCTTGCTGGACGTACCGCGGTCTTAAACCTGCTGCCGTTATCCCTGCAAGAACTAAGCGAAGAAGAGCGCAACCAATCGGCCGACACGTTAATCCTAAATGGTGGTTATCCGAGCTTCTGGAGTAATAAATTACCCCGTGAAAAGTTATTCCGAGATTACTATACAACTTACATCGAACGGGATGTAAGAAAGATCGTAAATGTAAAAGACTTGCGCCAATTTCAAACATTCCTCGGGCTGTGTGCCGGAAGAATCGGTACGGAATTTAACGCTTCAGCCCTATCTAATGAAGTAGGGGTAACAAAGATCACGATTAATAATTGGCTTAATATTCTGGCTGCTTCATACATTCTTTATTTGCTTCCTCCTTACTTTGAGAATATAGGCAAAAGGCTCGTAAAAACACCTAAAATCTATTTTTACGATACAGGGCTGGCTACGTA